>DAIDIX010000120.1 GCA_027451645.1 Candidatus Dormiibacterota bacterium
GGAAGCATGGGAAGGAAAGGCAGAAATGCTGATGCGCCAGCAGCACTCACCATGTTGCCAAAGTTGCTTGACATCTGCATGAGAAGGTACTTGGTGGTATTGGCAAAAATTGTCCTGCCCCGGCGTACCCCTTCAGCAAGGACGAGAAGATCTTTCTCCATGAGGATGACATCTGCAGCATCCTTTGCAATGTCCGTTGCACTGTCGACGGTAATGCCGACATCTGCAGCATGGAGAGCGAGTGCATCATTGACTCCATCCCCAAGAAATCCAACCCCACCCCTGTCCTTCCTGAAGAGCCTGACGATCCGTGCCTTCTGTTCCGGACTCACCCGTGCGAAGATGGTCGTATCCTCAGCAAGCGGGAGAAGGACTGCATCCTCAAGTGCATCGATATCTCCACCAGTGAGGATGCGGTGAACCGGTATGCCGAGTTCAGTGCAGACAGTACGTGCAACATCTGGATGGTCCCCTGTCACTATGCGAAGCATAATTCCGAGCTCTGCAAGGGTCTGGAGGGCAGTACGGGCATCGTCACGTGGGGGATCTTCGAATATGAGGAGACCCCTGTATGTGAGATTCCTCTCATCCTCTGGGGAAATAGAGGGCGATGCAGGGCAGTCTGCAGTTGCAATGGCAAGCACACGGTAGCCAGCCTGGAACGCAGCAGCAGTGGTGGCATAGTCTTCATCCGTTGCTGCAGGGCAGAGTGGCAGTACGGCATCAGGAGCACCCCGAGTGATGAAATGTGTAGAGCCTTCAAACGTGACTAGCGCGGATTCACGACGGCGGTACGGATCAAAGGGGAGAAGCGCATGTCGTTCAATGGTGCCAAGCCATGTGTGCAGTGTGGATGAGGCTCCCTGCCAGAGTGCATTATCGAGGGGATCCGGGAGACAGTCAGACTGTGTGGCAGGCAGAGAACTCATGCTCGCAAGTCCAAGGCGGAGAAGATGGTCCGAGTCAGTTGGACCCTGGGTGGAGTGAAAGGAGATCGTGCCTGTCGTGAGTGTTCCAGTCTTGTCTGTGAGGAGAAGGGTCATATCGCCAAGATCTTCGATGCAGACGAGCCGCTTCACGAGGACGTGGGAGTCCCTGAGCAGATGGGATCCAGATGCAAGACTCGTTGTCACGATAGCGGGAAGCAGTTGAGGAGTAAGTCCCACTGCAATGGCAAGTGAGAAGAGGAGCGCATCGATGAAGGGGCGGTGGAGCATGAGATTGAGAACAAAAATGCCAGCTGTCAGGATGAGCGCAATGCGGATGAGGAGGAGTGAGAAGCTCGTGAGTCCGCGCTGGAACTCTGTCATGGGCACTGTCTCAGACAGCTGTTCAGCTATCCTGCCAAAGGTAGTTGCACTTCCAGTTGCAGTGACAATGCCAGTCCCCTCTCCTCGCTGCACGAGCGTACCCATGAGTGCGCATGGACTGCAGTCTGCAATCGTTGCTGCTCCATCGAGCGGATTGACCTGCTTCTCCTTGAGTGGAGATTCCCCAGTGATGATTGACTCATCGCAGGCCAGCGCATGCGCGTCCATGATGCGCATGTCAGCAGGAACCACCTGTCCAAGGTGCAGCTCGACAATGTCTCCAGGAACGAGTTCGCCAACATCGATCTCCTTGAGCATGGAATCACGCCTGACAAACACGCGGTGGCGAATTTCATCGTGCAGCGCCTGGGCTGCACGCTCTGCACGGTATTCATTGATGAATCCAAGTCCGATGGACAGCACAAGAATGATGACAATGATGATGGCACTTTCCTGCTGGCCAAGAAAAAAGGACGCGCATGCAGTGATGCCGAGCAGAACGACGAGGGGAGATCGGAACTGATGGAGCAGGACATGAACTCCTGCAGCATGGTGGAGGTGGATTGCATTTGGGCCGAAACTGCTGAGACGATACTGCGCTTCACGTGAGGTGAGGCCGCGGATTGACGTGTGAAGCTGTGCACATATGTTCTCAGCCGTCATTCCCGATGCTGTGACAGCATCAAGATGCGGGAGCTGTGACATATTCTCAGCGGGTTCCTGCATGGAGAGAAATCTCTAGAAACGCACTTAACGTTATCCCACGTCCAGTCTATGCCCTTCCGCAGTGGCCGTACAGGAGTGCTTCTAGAGAGTCTGCCCTGCTGGCGGGAGGAAGCCGTGCACTGCAGCACGGATCCGGGACATTGTGGGGAGATGAAGAGGTGTTGACTGTGCAAGGAGTGAACGTGTCGCAGGGGAGACCATATTTCGCAGAACACCCAGGTGGCTCTCATTCCAGGCAATGAGAGCAGCACGGAGCACTTCCTGCTCAGGGCCCTCTTCCTGTCCAGGTGGAAGCGAGAAATACCTGTCCAGAGCGGTGCAGACCGTGGTCAGGATTTCTGGCCGTTCGGGGAGAGCACGAACTCCGCTGATGGGAACGCTACGGGTAAAGAGCCATGGCCACGACGAGGAGATGTACCGTCCGACAATGCCAACTGGACGGAAGACTGCTCCTGCTGCTGATGCGTCGAAGACATCGACTGTGCCATCCCTGCGCACTTCCCTGCTGAGAAGAAGAGTCGGGTACCAGTTGCCAAACGCGTCCTTGACGAGTACAGGTGGAGCAGCCGAGGTGGAGAGGGACGGACTCCTGAACAGCTTCAGGAGACTGCGATACAGGTAGCGGCTGTCAGTGAACGTTGACACAGTGATACTCCCCCTTGCGCATCATGACCTGTCTTCAATCATGACGGATATGAGGGGGCATGGAAACGGAAGAGGTGCATCTCATGGAAAGTGGGGTAGGTGCCAACTGGGTGTATGCGCAGTACAGTGGAGTCGAAATGACTCCTCCGAATGGAGAGAGAATCCGATATGGGACAGCATGACATGAGCAAGAGCCCGCATAGTGGAGGGGACCCGGTACATGCCGGTGGAATACCCTTTCGGCATCGCAGGCTCCATCCGCTCTCGACTATGAGGGCAGCAGTCCGCCATCACTGGACGACTGTCCTTGGAGCAGGAGCACTCGCTGCTCTTGTCATTGCAGTTGATCCACGCAAGGTGCTCGCAGCCTTTGACCAGGCGGACCTGAAACTGCTCGTGCTCATGATTCCCTGTGCATTTGCGATCTATGCCTTCCGTTCAATTACATGGTGGATAGAGCTGCAGTTTCTCAGGCTCGGTGTCAGCTTTGCTGATGCAGTGGTTGTGACATTCATCAGCCAGCTGTTTGTCTTCCTTCCTGGTGGGGACCTCTGGCGGGTTCCCATTGTCAGGACACAGGTGAGCGTGCCTGTTGAGGCGGGAATCATTACAGGAGCAGTCGTTTTCGATGATCTGCTCTACTTCTTCGTTCTCACTCTCATCATGGGAGTGACCATGGGCAGCTCACTGCTTCTCATCATCGGGTTTGCAGCGCTTCTTGTCCCACAGTGCATCGTATTCGGGATTCTCCTCTCGAAGCGTGTGTTCACGTTTCTCAGTGAGGCAGTTCTCCGCTGGAAGGCGCTTTCCAGATTCAGTCCATATGTGCGAAGCATTGGTCCAACCTTCCGCATGCTTGCACAGCCACGGCTCATCGTGCAGGTGATGTGCATAGATGCTGTGGCGGCAGGCTGCGCAGTGCTCCTGTTCTATCTCGGCCTTGCAGCAGTGCATGCGAATGTCTCCTTTGGGCATACTGCAGCAGTCTATGCATTTGGCCAGGTGTCATCGAACTATACAGTCATACCTGGAGCTCTTGGAGTGTATGAGGGCCTCATGACTGCCCTCATTGCAGTCCAGGGTGTCAGTCCTGCACTTGCTGCAGTTGGTGCTCTCCTGTATCGAGCAGCGAATGATGTGCTCATGGCCGTTGTGGGACTTGCAGTAGCCCTCATTACAGGACATCTCCACACTCTTGCTGAGCGTGAAGAGTCTGCACGCGAGGGTGAGGAGACGGATACGCATACTACGCAAGATGCATGAGTGCATCCCGATCGAGCCAGAGTTCATAGGGCCAGCGGCGAGCTGCATGGAGGACAGCGTTCCAGCCATCGGGATGGTATTGCAGTATGAGTCCAGCCATGAAGTACCGCTCGAGCTGTACTCCTGGTGTTCGTGGGCACGCGTCAACCTCGAATCCAAACCGGCGGGCTGGTGCTCCGAAGAGTGTTGTTCCATGGAGTGCTGCCACATCGGAAAACGCGCGTCTGGTGAGCAGCTGCTGGAGGATGAGGAGATCGGCATGGAGCTGCTTCATGAGAAGCCACGGTGTACCGGAACCAAGGGAAGCAAGCCACGTGTTGTTGAAATGCAGCTCCAGGATGGGATCGCCTGCGGAAATGGTTGTACCTTCACGGAAGGTGTGAGTTCGGGGAGCACGGGACCTGGCATACCGGAGGAGTGAATGGGGAGTGATGATGTGGGCTGGGTGCATGAATTCGTACCACCGTTCCCAGAGCCTCCACACAGTGAGTACTCCGTGCGGGGGTGTGGAGCCGAAATTGAGACGGAGAAGATGCCACGCAAGCGGTATGCCACTCTTGTGACGGTTGTGGCCAGGTACAGTCATGGTTTCGTTGGGATCGTTATTCTCGTGGAGGGAAGAGATAGGTATTCATGACACCCCTCCGGATGGCATCGAGGATGGACTGGTAGAAGACATCCCGCTCGTACCGGTCAAGTGCAGGATCGATTGGATCTCCACGTTCCCTGTGGAGTATCCATGGAGGAGTGCCACGGAATGCTTCATCTCCGTTGACAAGGACTGCCACACTCGTATCTGCATCTTCCCGTATGGCAAGCTCAATGAGAATGGGCGTGCCATGGGTATCGCGGAATTCCCACGTTGACTGCCATACTGTCGTGCCCGCTTCATCCGCAACAGCATAGGCAGGAGGGTGGGAAGTGAAATCGGAAGGACTCTTGTGCTGGCCAATCATTGCCTGGAGTGGAGGATCAAGATCGTTGCGGAGCCAGCTGATGAGCGATGGAATGCGGTTGAACACATCAGGGAGGTTTGACTCGTCAGCAATGCTGCCCTCGATTCCCAGAGCGAGAACCGTGTTTGCATGTCGCCTGCAGAGCAGTGATCCACCAATGACTACCCGGTGCTCCTGGCACCAGTAGGTTTCACAATGCTCTCCATGCCTGTCGACATAGACGCACTGGGCAACAGAAGTTGCAGTGCAGTCGGGCATAGAACAGGTGCGTGGGGAAGCAGTCATTGCAGATACGTCGATGAAAGAGTGCGGTTGTCAGACTCGATCATAGACTACTGCAGCTGCATGCTCGCGTGGAACACCGGAATGGATCTGCCATATACGAACCTTTAGCAACGCGCTAAACTATATATGGAACGACAGCAAACGGAGGTGGCAGACATGAAGCACATCGTCATCATTGGCGGTGGAACTGGTGGGACACTTGCTGCCAACCGGCTCCGCAGGCATTTCTCCGAGGAACAGGTGACAATCGATGTCATTGACCGGAACGATGATCACCTCTATCAGCCGGGCCTTCTCTTCATTCCCTTCGGCATTCTCGATCATGAGGACATCGTGCGCAGCCGCACAGCACAGATGCGTGAAGGAATACGCATGCACATTGACACAGTTGACCATATCGATGCAGAAGCTCACCGTGTCGTACTTGGGGGAGGAACGGGCATTGACTATGATGTCTGCATCATTGCTTCGGGCACTGTTCTCCTGCCACAGGCGACTGAAGGGCTGCTCGGTCGGGGCTGGATGAAGGAAGTCTTCACCTTCTATGAGCCAGTTGGAGCTTCAGGTCTTGCACGGGCGCTCGATGCGTTTGACCACGGTCGCATTGTGATCGACATTGCGGACATGCCCATCAAGTGTCCAGTCGCCCCTCTTGAGTTCACATTCCTCGCTGACTGGTACTTCCATGAAAAGGGTG
>DAIDIX010000121.1:0-264 GCA_027451645.1 Candidatus Dormiibacterota bacterium
AAAGTGGCACATTTGACTTCATGAAAAGTTCACCTGAAGGTATGTATACAGCTCCGTTGATGATGTACAGGTTTTTTGGACTGGTTGAATTAGTTATCAGTTGATCTGGTGTTGGATTTGAAGTCACGAGGTTATTGCTTGGATCGTACGGGGCATAGATGGCACTCTTGTTTCCTGAATAGCTTGCTCCATCGCAGCCAGCAGTACCGTAGGAGGACAACGAGGTCGTACCCGTGGAATTCTCAAACGTCAACGTTGCTGGAT
>DAIDIX010000121.1:274-5856 GCA_027451645.1 Candidatus Dormiibacterota bacterium
AGTGTCTGGAAGGACGATAGAGATACAGTTGATGTTGCTGGAAAAATCAACTTTGGCACTGCAACCAGGGCTCAGGGAATAAACTCCCTGGGGACTGCTGGAATTGATTGTTCCGCAGAACGAGTTGAACGTGTCAGTTCCTGCAAATGCTGTTGGAACTTCAGGTGCTTCAACTATGGGTGGAGTCGGTGCAGGATTGAAAACGCAGACATCGTTTGTGCTGTCCCAGGTTGCACCTTGGAGTGAACATGATGCCTGTGTGCCTGCATCACTTACATAGATGCCAGTAGTACTGCAGGATGCATAGTTCTGCGAGTACTGCACATTCGGCGGAAACTGGATTTGACCTATGCTATTGAACTTTGTCACCGAAGGTGGTTGTGGAGCAAAAAAGATTTGACCACTCGTAATCCCGAGTGCTGAATTAGAAAGTGCACAGAATGCTGCCTTTCCTGACGACTGGGGGATAATGCCTTGACCAACATAAGTATCACCGTAGACGAGTTCACCATTGTTTCCAGTAGCGACCAATGTGGCGGAATAGAGGGCCCAACCTGATGGCACTGCAGGTCCAGAGTAATAGGCAATTGCGCTTCCTCCAACGATCGATTTTGGTTGGCCGATAATGCCTGCCACACTGTTTGTTTCGACATATTTGAGAATGACTTGGAGATAGTTGGTTGTTGTGTACGTTGCATTTCCCTGTGGTGGTGAATTGACAGTCACTGTATAGGGTCCTGATCCGTATGTGATGGTATAGCAGTCATTTGGTGCACAGTTAGTGGAGTACGAGGAGAGATTTCCATACCAATCAGTTGGCCAGCCCATGTTCTGTCCTATGACATCAAGCGCATCAGTGATGGCTGAAGTTTGGTTGGATGCTGAGGGCGGCGAAGAAGTCAGGTCCCGGACTCCGCTAAGTGCTGCAAAGTCTGCAACATTCTGTAAGTTCCTGCGATCACTTGTCTGGACTGTGAGATCAACGGCAATCGCGAGAATGCCAAACAGAAGAACTGCGAGAAGTGCAACTGTTACAACTACCTGTCCCCTGGACTTGCCTCTTAATTGCCGCTTAGCCATTGAGCTGTGCCTCCGTGTATGCGCAGGGTCCGACTGCAGATATCACCTGTGTACTTAATTTTCGGGTAGAAGATGCAGCGTCTGCGAAGACTGGGCCAAGGATTGGAATAAATATTGGAGCTTTGTAGCTGACAGTAGCCTCAATTTCACCTGCAGCGGGTTCGGATGGATTGCTTCCTGTGCAGGTGGACTGTGTTGTGCTAGTTGGATATCCCGTAATGGTTATGCTGAGGGAGGAAGGAGAGAGAAGACCAGAGGAACTGTCCGCAGCAGTGCAGGCAGCACTTAAGTTTGGGCATGTTATGGTTTTTGGATTGCCATAGCCGTCGTACACTCCGGTGGTGTAGGGATCAAGACTTGCCTGTCTGACAGCATCTCTTGCAACATTTTGTAACGTCATCTGAGCGTAGTAGAGCAATCCCACCTGGGATATGCCTGCTATGAGGATGATGAGCAATGGGGCAACTAATGCAAGCTCTGCAAGAGCTTGTGCGCGACTATGTACACGTTGTTTCATTTTGTTTCGCATGTTGCAGATCCTGAGCCCTGAATCGTAGCGGAGTTGCTTGCAGGCGAGCCAAAGAGGATCCCCACCAATGGGAGATAGAGTTGTTGCTGATACTGTGTACTAACAACAATGGTGTACCCTGCTTCGCAGTTAGACAATGAGTTGCCGACAGTAGTACCTGATGAATCAACTACATCGATGGTCGTGTTTGCAGACCAATCGTAATTATTGTCTATAGTGCTCAATTGCGAGTTGACATAACTCGAGAAGTTGGAGTCGTTGCATGATTGACCATTTGGCAGTGAAATGGTAATGCCATTTTGTGTAACACCATTCGTATTGCTGCAGATTGCGCCTGCTCGTGCAGAATCTCTCAGGACATTGGAAATGCGAATGTCGTTCATGATGTAAAGTCCACTTACGATGATCCCAAAAATGAGAAGGAAAGCTATGGGGGCCACAAGACCGAATTCAACCATACTCTGCGCACGTGTGCTGTTTCTCACTACTCGGCGAGATAGCAAATGGCTTGAAAGTGCACTCGCATTCATTGCAGCCGACCCCAGAAGGCACGCACAGGAAGCATGATGCTTTTCGTGCAGCACAATTGAGTTGAGCCTGTGTGCCTCATGGTCTCCTCGTAGTGTTCCTTCAACGACCCTTCTTCCCTTACAACCTCTATTCTGCATGAAGTAGCCAGTATCGCAAAGTCTTGATCAGTGGCACAAACGAAGGCTCGATGTTGTTAGAGAATAATGGTGCATTACTACTGCCATCGCCCCTTCATTCTATCGTGACTGCAACAGTCAGGTGACAGTATGTGACGATCTGTCACACATCGACTGAACTCCTTGAGACGGTATGCTGACAGTGCAGCAGACACCAATCAGATTCTTTTCGTGACCGTTTTCCATGAACGAACCTTCCCAAGCGCACAAGACCACTGCAGCAACGCTGGACATGAATGTCCTTGTAGGCCGTGTTCTCGTGCTTGGCGTGTCACTCAGCACACTCTTCATCGTTGCTGGGCTCCTCGTATTGCCAACCCATGGGGGAGTGACGCTTACTCGCCTCTTTGACTTTCCCGATTCTCTTGGGGTCATCATCCATGGAGTTCTTGCAGGACATCCGCAGTCGATCGTGTCGCTTGGCCTCCTCCTCCTCCTTGCAACGCCTGTACTGAGGGTGGCTATTTCGATTGTGACCTTTGCAATTGAAAAGGATGCAAAGTATGTCGTTATCACTGCATTCGTACTCCTCGTACTCCTCGGAAGCATCATTCAGGGCCTTGCGAATCCTGGCCATTCCACCACTGCGCATGAGGCCCTTCGGAGCTTCACGGGCATGACGATCGTTATCATAGGCATCTGCTCGTTCGCTGCAGGGCTCCTTGGATCCCTCGTTGGGCTTGGCGGGGGAATCATGGTTGTGCCAATTCTTACCATCTTCTTCCACATTCCCATCCGATTTGCAATCGGGGTGAGCATTGTATCGGTTATTGCCACTTCAAGTGGTGCTGCAGCAGCATATGTCCGTGAACGGGTGACGAACCTCCGGGTTGGCATGTTCCTTGAAGTTGGGACGACTCTTGGGGCTGTGACAGGTGCAGTAGTGGCTGGTTTTCTGTCATCGTCAGTCTTGGGGATCGTCTTTGGTGTCATCCTGCTCATCTCCGTGATGCCGCTCATAGTGAAGATCGGCGAGGAACTTCCTACTGGAGTGACAAGCGATCGTCTGGCGAAGTGGCTCAATCTGGCCTCTGCATATCCCGATGCACACCTCAAGCGTGAAGTGCCGTATGAAGTTGCTCATACACCGTGGGGACTGGCGATGATGTACGTTGCAGGACTTGTCTCTGGACTTCTCGGAATTGGCAGCGGCACCTTCAAGGTCATTGCCATGGATACCGTGATGCGGCTCCCCATGAAGGTGAGCACGACAACAAGCAACCTCATGATCGGTGTTACTGCTGCTGCAAGTGCTGGGATCTACTTTGCTCGCGGCGACATTCCGCCCCTCCTTGCAGCTCCAGTCGCTCTCGGTGTGCTTGCTGGTGCGCTTCTCGGTGCACGGATCCTCCATTTCGTCAGCAATAGGGTCCTCCGATCCATATTCATCCCTGTCATTGTGGTTGCGGCTGTGGAGATGCTCCTTCGCAGCATCGGTATCGGGAAGTAGCTGTCGAACTTGCCTCTTGAAACGTGTAGTTCATAGGTGCATATTTAAGATGTCCCCGGAGGACACTGATACTGGGCGACAAGAGGTAGGTGATCACGATGAGACAGCGGCTGACTTTGGATGCTTCTGAACTGGGCACTCTGGCTCTCGAGTTCGTCATCGGAGTAGCCGCTGTCATAGCTGGTGCCCTCATGATGATTCAGTCTGACGGCTCACTTCTCGGAATGAATCCGCGGATGCTTGGATCAGCGCCCTTTGGGGATTACCTTCTTCCTGGACTTCTTCTGGTCGTGCTCATTGGAGGGGGAATGTTCATTTCTGCCTACCTTACATGGGCTAAGGCACAGTGGGCACACACGATCAGCACACTTTCAGGTCTTTTGCTCATTCTGTGGGTCATCATCGAGTATGCGTACATGGGGTTCTACTGGTTGCAGGCAGTTGTCGGAGTCATGGGACTTCTCATCATTGCTCTTGCACTCATGGATCTTGCACAGGAGGGTGGATAGTGACCGGTATTGTGGAGAGCTGGCGCAGTTTCCAGCAGGATTCCCCGGGCTAGCTGGGAGATATGCATGGAACTGCTGATCTATGGTTCATCAGCAGGTGCATGTCGCAATGGGTGGAGAGTGTGCCAGTCGGCACACGTACGACCCTGAGGAGGGAATTCCTGGATAGACTGCAACACCGCCCTTCACGAGGGGCTCGGCACGTCCCAGTTTTGGTGACGTGCCGGGCCTTTTTCATGTTGGAAGCTATGTACGGGACCGGTATGGATTGGTGCGGAGTCCTGTGATGATGATGAGCCCTGACATGATCAATGCCACTCCCACGACGAGGAGTCGGAGTGGAGTGAGTGTGAGAACACCTGTATCAGGTGTTGCAATGCCAAGTACAGTGCTGTCAGGTAGAGGCTGTGGTGATGCTGTACTGGGAAGAGCAGTTCCCGATGGTGGTGGAGGCGATGCCGTAGCAACGGGAGATACTGCAGCAGGAACTGCTGTAGGCGAGGGTGTTGATAAGGGTGTGTTCGCTGCCACGGGTGTCTGTGCAGGAGATGCTGCAGGGGTAACCGTGGGTGATGGTGTGGCATGTGCAGGGGGAGGAGCTGGAGAAGTCACTGCACTCGGGCTGCAGTGTGGCGACGGTGTTGATCCAGCAGTAGGAACTGGTGTTGGAGCAGGTGTAGTGCTTGGCAGCGGTGTGGGTGCTGTAGATGGCACGGGGCCAGAACCAGAATGCTGCCATACGCGGACATAGGCTACCTTCATCTGTGCTGGGACTACCAGTGGTGCTCCATTCGTTCCGGATGCCGCGAGACTCAGGATGATGTACATGGGCGATGAAGTGATCCCAGTGGTGATGCGTCCTACTTCATGGCCATCGTAGTAGTAGGTCACAGACGTGGCAGTCCACTCCGCACCGTACGTGTGCCAGCCTGTGAAGTTTCCTGAAGCACAGCCGCCAGGTCCCCCAGAGGGGGAATGGAAATGGTAGCAGGCCTGGCCATGCAAACCTTCCAGCACATCGATTTCTCCGTCTTTGGGCCATGAAGCGCCATCAGTCCAGAAGGCAGGCCAGTCTGCAAGGGCGCTTCCTGCCCCAGGAAGGGAGATCTTCGCTTCCACAAATCCGTATGTGAAGGAATACTTGGTACGCGTCGTGATCATGCTTGCTGCATAGGGACGTACGCCGCTGCAGGTTTCCTGATGCTGGGTGAGGGAAAGTGTCAACCCATTGCTGATCGTGACATTTGCTGGGTCGTAGCAGTCAGGATCAGTATGGACATTGACAGGATCTGTTATTCCTGAGCCGA
>DAIDIX010000122.1 GCA_027451645.1 Candidatus Dormiibacterota bacterium
TGGTCCGCTCCATCCATCCTGGAAGCGGAGGCACCATCGTGCTACGCCGTGTACAGTAAGACATCGCAGACATTTCCATGCCCAGTCTGAGCACTCAATGAATGCGTCACTGTCTCCTCTCCCCGACCAGGTCGCTGCACAGATCCAGCACGCATTTCCCGCCCTGCACTGGACTGATGCCTCGGCCATTGACCATGGCTGGGATCACCTGGTCGTCATTCTCGACAGATCCCTTGTCCTCAGGTTTCCCAGAACTCCCGAGTACCGAGATCGACTTCATGACGAGGTGCAGCTGCTCGCAGCACTTGAGCCACTTCTCGAGGTGCGCATTCCCCACTACACTGTCGAGGCAGACGGTGCTGCCGGGTATCCCATCGTGCGTGGACACGAGCTCCGCAAACAGGACTTCCTGCTTCTGAACGCGAACGAGCGAAGTGTGCTCGCAGCACACCTGGGTGCCTTTCTTACGACCCTCCACACACTCACACCAGTATTCCTCGCATCGTTCAGCACACCAAGGAACGATTCTGTGCAGGATGCCCTCGAATATCAGGACCGTGTAGCAGAAGTCCTCCCCCACCTTGAGTCTGGCCAGGAACAGGATGCAGCACGACGCATAGTGGCCGAGCTTGTCGAACACGCCAGGGACACGATCTCCCAGTGCCTCACGCATGGAGATCTCTCCTCAGACCACATTCTCCATGATCCCGAGGATCCACGACCAGGAATCATCGACTTCAGTGACCGGGCAATCGATGATCCTGCCCATGACTTTGCTGGACTCTTCGAGTACGGGGTCCCTTTCGTAGAGGAGGTGTACGCACAGTACAGCGGTCTCCGCGATGATTCGTGCCTTGAACGGGCCCTCAGGTACTTCAGGGCAGCGGGACTCACCCACCTTCTCGACAGCTTGGCTACAGGACGCATGTCCCTTGAAGCTGCCCGGGATGCATTCCGCAGGCATGCTCTTCGGTCAATCGATGGCACCTAGTGCTCCATGCGTTCCCTGCAATCACAATCGACTTCAGCATGGGATGGTGAATACGGCTGCTGGGGAAGTCGTACGAATGAAGGGCGTAGATCCTTCCCCTACGTGTCCAAGGAGAGCAGGCAGTCAGTACCCCACTGCACCATCTATCGACTCTCGGATGAGATCCGCATGCCCGCAGTGCCGTGCATACTCCTCGATCATGTGTGAGTAGATCCATCGAAGCGACACCTCATGTCCCTCAATGCCTCCGAGATCGTCGAGTGCTGCATGGCATGCAGACTCCCGGCTCCGCTCGCATGCCTGTTCCCACACTCCCCTGTCCTCTTCCCACCTGGCACTCTCAAGCGGTGCAAAGGCAGCATCCTCGTCACTGTCCTCACTGCTGTATGGAAACGGCTCATTCCACTGTCCAGCAAGTATCTGGACAAACCACTGGTGCTCGACCTCAGCAAGATGCCGAACGAGGCCGTGGAGGGAAAGTTTCGATGGGGGGATGGGCTGCATCCTGAGCTCGTCCGCAGTGAGTCCCTCGCACTTCAAAAGGAGAGTGATCCGGTAGAACTCGAGCCATCCCTCAAGCATCTCCCGTTCCGGAAGCCTGCCTCCTGGCTCAGTCCGACGGGAATCTGACAGTTCAGCAGGCATTCCGCACCTCACTTCACAGTTGTACAGCAACACAGCTTCATGAAGAGGAAGCATAGTGTCCTGCAAGATTACCGCATCCAGAGGGAACCCGAGCTGTAACGCCTGAGGCCGAGATGGAAGGTACTCCATGCGAGAGCAATGAGAATGGCTGCTGCTGCGACAATGAGCGCGAACTGCCCTGGAGCAAAATGCCGCATGAGACTCACTGGTACTCCCGTGATGAAGGCTGCAGGCACAATCGTGAAGAGCAGCACGCGTACTGGTCCTCCGAAGAAGTCGAGCGGGTAGCTTGCAAGAAGGAGGAGCGCATTGAAGCCGAGATCCGCATGTTCCCCTCTTCCCCCGACAAAGAAGGTGAACGAGCCAACCCACACAAGAAATGCCACCATGACGCACACTCCAAGCAGCACACAGGCTGTCCAGAGGAGGAGGCGTTCCGGGGTGGGATCTGCAGCGGCAAGGAAGAGGATGACTCCGAAGACAAGATCCCCAAGGTTTGTCGGCTCGACCCGTCTGCAGAGCAGCTGCCCCAGGGGCCGTACAGGAAGGACAAGCACCTCATCAATGGAGCTGTCTGCAACCATCCGTCCTATCCGTCTGCAGTTCGCAAAGAGACCCAGTCCAATGCCAGCGACAACAGTGAGGAGGGAGAACATCACGATGACATCATGAAATGTCCAGCCATTTGCAGTCCCCACCCGATGGAAGAAGAGTCCCCAGAACACGATCCACGCGATGTCGTTCACAGCCATGAGGACGATCTGGAACACAAATGATGCCCGGTTTGCCTTTCCATCAGCAAATGCAGTGCCAAGCGTGGCTAGTGCAGATCTCATCCTCCAAGGACCTCGAGCCGTCTCTCTCCGCGGGCGAAGACAAGAAATGCTGTGCCAAACCCGACGATGAGCCAGCAAAGCTGCCCGATGACGAGGCCCCACGATCCGTGGCCAGCAGCAAAGGATCCCGGCACGTACGCAATTGCTGCAAATGGCAGGGGAATGAAGATGGATGCAACAGCATGGGGAAGAAGATTGAGGGGAATGAGAACACCTCCTCCAATGAGAATGAGTTTCTGGAAGAGAAACCAGGTGGAGCGTGCATCGTTGAGCCAGAAGGCAATTCCTCCCAATGCATGCTGGAGGGCGATGCTCAGGAGCAGTGCCAGGAATGCGACTCCCACTGCCTGCACTGTTGCAGCACCTGCAGAGGGCGGTCCCGCAAGAAGCCATGCGAATGCGCCACCTGCCAGAAGACAGCACCACTGCCGCGCAAGAGCTGCACCCGTGTCAATTGCCATGCGGATCCCGACCACGGATGCTGGCCGGAGCATTGCAACAGCGATCTCCCCTGAGCCGATCTCCTCACCGATATCCTCAATGACACGTGCAGGAACAGGCACAGTGCATGCCTCGGCAAAGGTGATGTACCAGACTAGCTCCCCAAAGGTGTACGCGCCCACATGTCCACCGTGGGCAACGGCAGCAGCATGCCAGACTGATGAGAGCGCAAGTATGACTAGCAGCATCATCCCTACCTGGGTCGACAGATCCCCCCGTGCAGCAAGCGTTCTCCTCGCACCAGTGAGGAAGGCCGTGAGGTATGCCATCACGCTTTCCTCTCGTACATGTGCGAGACGATTTCCTCGAGTGGGGGATCCTCTACAGAGATGTCCGCAACGGGATACTGTTCAAGAAGGATGTCCAGAACACTGCGGATGGGAGTAACTTCCGTATTCACCTCAAGCTGGGCTACAGCACCATCATGGGAAAGCACCTCAGCACCCTCAACGGAAAGTGTGGGGACACTCTCTTCGAAGAGGACACCAATGAGCTTCCTCTTCAGCAGGGACTGGCGGAGAACCTTCACGGAGTCATCGAAGACGATGCGTCCATGGTTGATGACGATGACCCTGTTCGCAACCCGTTCGATATCGGAGACATCGTGCGAAGTGAGGAAGATGGTTGTCCTCTGCTCCTCGTTGATCCGGACGATGAGGTCCCGGAAGCGTGTCTTCGCAACAAGGTCGAGTCCAATTGTCGGCTCATCGAGAAAGAGAATCTCCGGCTCATGGAGGAGACTTGCAACGAGTTCACACCGCATCCGCTCCCCGAGTGAAAGGGTTCGCACTGGCCGGTCAAAGAGATGTGTGGCATCCAGAAGCTTGCCGAGTGATCCAAGTCTCCTGTCACGATCTGCTCCAGATACGCCATACATGCTGGCAAGAAGTGCATACGTACGGCGTGGCGTGAGCTGAAACCACAGCTGTGACCGCTGTCCGAACAGCGTTCCAATGCGTCGTGCAAGCCTGAGACGCTCCTTCCACGGCACAAGGCCAAGGACTGTTGCCTTTCCCGATGTTGGTCGGAGTATGCCAGTGAGCATCTTGATCGAGGTGGACTTTCCGGCACCGTTGGGACCAATGAATGCGCACCGCTCCCCTGGCGCAATGCGGAAGCTGATGCCAGCCACAGCATCAACCTGCGAAGCTCCCCGTCTTCCACTTCCAAACGTCTTGCCCAGTTCCTCCACTTCGATTCCCTGAGTGAGACGTGGATGAACATCCATGAATCCCCTCCTGCTCTGGCCCTGGCGAACAGCCATGCCAGTGCAGAAGAATCCTGCACTGCTCCATTTGCTCAGGGCATGGAGCAACCGTACCGCAAAACCCCATCTGGAACAAGGGGAAAATTGCCACTTCCACCTCCTTCCTGCGCCGATTCATGATATTGTGCGCAGTGCAGCCCAGACGAATGCACACATTCCCATTCCTCTCTCCCTGGAAATATACGCATGACTCGTGCACTCCTCAATGCACTCCCCGAATGGATGCTCTTCCTCCTCTTTCTGCTTGTGCCTGTTGCTCTTGCACTTGCAGGGACATGGTGCATCAGGCAGTACTTCCCTGGCTGGAAACGTCCAGCTTCCCAGGATAGCGTTGGTACTGTCATCGGAATAGTGAGTACCTTCTTTGCACTGGTTCTGGCCTTCACCATCGTGAACCTCTACCAGCGGTATGAGGATGCCTCATACAGGGTGAATGCCACTGCAGCCTCCCTTGTCGCTCTCACACATGATGCTGCTGCATTTCCCCATGGCGAGGAGCTCCGGATTGATGCAGCAGTCGGTGCCTACACAACGCACCTCAGATCAGTCGTCATTCCCGGGCTCAGGAACGGGACGTACTCTCCCGGAACTGACCCGGGACTCGGAATTCTCTACCAGGTGCTGGAGTCCTACCATCCCACGACGTCCTGGCAGGTATCCTTCTATGATGCTTCAATCGCTGAGCTGGGAACGATTCTGACAAATGAGGAGCAGTTTGTTGCCGACGGCACGTCATCCCTCCCAGGAGCATTTCTCGCTCTTCTTGCAGTGACTGCAGTCCTTACTCTCCTTTCGTCATTCCTGCTGTCTGGGGAATCGGTCACCTTTGAAGCTGCACTATCAGCATCCATTGCTGCTGCAGTTGGAATTGGGTGGCTCGCCGTTGCCATCCTCGAATATCCATTCTCCGGTTCAGTATCCGTGTCTGCAGCAGCATTTGCACACGGCTACCTCCACCACCTCTCGAGCCTTCACCCATAGACAGCCTGAAGAGAAGGGATATCCATCCCCTTCCTCCTCACGTAAGCCCATCCCTGTTCACAGTCGGACATAGAGTTCCCTCCAAACAGCAGACAGAATAGAATGTCCTCTCCCACCAACGAAGGAGGAGAGCGATGAAAGAAAGGAAGAGAAAGCGGCCAACGTACGATCCAGAGCTACGAGCAAAGGCTGTGGCGATGGTGCGGAGCAGCGGGCAGAAGCAACAGGACATTGCCCAGGCAATGGGGTGTTCGACGCGTCAGCTTCGCCGATGGATGAAGCAATCCGACATCGATGCTGGGAAACGTCCAGGGCTGACGACCAAAGAGCAGCAGGAGATGGCGCGATTGCGTCGAGCGAATGTTCTGTTGCTAGAACGGATCCGGCTCATGGAAGAAGCACGGGATTTCTTCGCGAGGGAGACACGATGAAACGCAGGTATGCGTTCATTGCCGCGAAGAAAGAAGAAGACCACCACGCGAAAGTTTCTCGGCTCTGCAGCGTGGTGGGTGTCTCCCATGGTACCTGGTACCGACAGCAGAGTGGAAGCAAGAAGCGGACCCAACGACAGGAAGAAACAGACACGCTCGTCGGGAAGATCCGTGATATCTGGATGAGCAGTGGCCAAACGT
>DAIDIX010000123.1 GCA_027451645.1 Candidatus Dormiibacterota bacterium
GCGGAGGACCGCCACGACGGCCCTGTGCCATCGAAATAAAGCTTCGCAGTGCATCTACTGGTGCTGGCCGTGTAAGGACCTCCTGAAGGAGCTCCTGTGCAGCCTGCTGCAGCATCTCTTCTGGCAGTTCGCCCTTTCCTGATGTTGCAACAATCCATCCAGATGAGAACCAGAGTGTTGTGCCAAATCTCAGACCAGTCATGGAAAGACCGTTGTACAGCGATTCTGTGACCTTGGACAGTGGCCGCTTTGCATTCGTCACGACAATGCCGCGGATGCGCTCAAGTGATCCCAGCTGCTGGGCAAGGCCCACTGTCAATGCTGCTGCCCTCATGGACAGAAGATCCAGTGCAGTAGGAACCACGATCCTGTCGCCTACGGACAGCGGACCAATGAGTGATGGCTCATGGGGATGGGTATCCAGCAGAATGATGTCTGCCTCATTGAGCACTGGCTGAATGATGGAACGGAGCTGCCCTTCATGAAGGGGCTCCTGGTTCAGGCTCCGGTGTCCGGCTACAGTCCTGATTCCGAGTGGGTGTTCCACAAGGGCATCATGGAGTGTCACACGTCCACGAAGGACGTCTGCGATCGTGACAGAACGCTTTGCCTTCTCCAAGGCATTGCTGAGCCCTCCAGTGGGATCAAGGTCGATTGCGATGACCCTTCGGCCTGTTGCAGCAGCTGCTGCTGCAAGGGCGTACGTTGTCGTCGTCTTCCCGACACCACCTTTGAGCGATGCGACAGTGATAATTTCGGCTGGCATAGTAGTAGAATACTCGTACAATAAGTAGATATGACGACTTCCAGCCCGTTTGTTAAACTCCTGCGACAGTTAAGCTCTGCCCAAGATGAATATCGAAGTGGCAAATTCGATATCACCTGGGATGAGGGCAGGGGTTCCCTATTCTTCGTTTTTGGCCAGCCCAATCATGCTGAGTATGACGATGGGAGTGGAACTGTCCTCACTGGCCAGGAGGCACTCACTGCAATCCTCCAGCATCTGCCACCGCGGTTCGAGGTAAGTGGCTGGCAGAAGAGCCTTGTACGAAATCCAAGCCTCAAATGCACAGTCCAGGATCTGCAGGAACCGTTCACAAGCCTTGCTGGCACGTATCTTGAAGAAGAACCCCGACCATCCGAAATGGAAGAGGGAATTGTCGAGGACGAGTCAGGACGACTTCGTCCAGTGGGCATCACTCTCGAGACTTTTCCCATCCTTCCAGTGGGCCAGTCTCTCTGGACTGAGGCATCGTCATCTGTCGTCCATCTCGATGTTCTCATTCCCAAGCTCCCAACCTCGCTCATTGTGCTTACGGGAACAAATGTCCGTGCATGCGCAGTTGTGGAGCAGGGGCTCATGCTTGATGCCCTCTGGGTCGAGCCTGGTGGAACGCACATGGGCGAAAGTGCTGCAATGGCCATTCAGAATGCCCAGAATGTCACTCTCTCGGGATATCGGATGGAGTCGAAGGAGCAGATTGAGGCACTCATCATGCTATGGCGCTCTCCAGTCGCCTTCAGGGAGATGAAATCCACCTGGATAGATATAGAACGATTTGTCGAGGATCTTCAGCACGACCCACTCCTCGACTGTGTCATCGCAATTGACGGCCCCACCAAGGGCTATGGTTTCTTCACACGGGGGAGCCTTGCAATGGCATACACCTCCGAGGACCGGAAGCCAACACAGGATATCGATGTCCTGAAGTCTCTCCTCAGGCAGGATGGCGGGAAACTCTCCATTCTTCGCAGTGCAGAGAACATGCAGGAACGTGCAGCTGCTGATGAAGAGATGTTCCACATGTATGTTGATGGAGAGGCGGCTGGAATCCACACGGATCTGCTCACTGCAGAAGGGAGTGCATCCGCCCCAGAGCAGGAAGCTCCTGAAGGGGAAGACACGTCTGCTGCGCACGCTGGTGGTCAGGAAGTGCCCGCGCAGGAGGACGCTTCACCTGCTTCCCAGGATGAAACCTCTGCCAGTGGCCCTGAAGGAGTACAGGACCAGAATGAGGCTTCTGCATCCCAATGGGGAATCCGCGAATCCCCATCTGCTGATGCATCTGCACCAGCATGGAACTGGGATGCTGCTTCGACTGCGGAAAGTTCGGATGCCATAGCAGACAATACTGTCGAGGATGACCTCCAGTGGTCAGCTCCCGCTCCAGACAATACTCCGTATCCAACTGAGTCAGACAGTAGTGATGAGGTTGATTTCAGCCAGCTCAAGGAAGATCTCGTCATGATCGCTGTCCACTGGCTGGGTGAAGACCATATTGCAAACATTGCACAGTCCATCCGCACCTGCCGCGAAACGCTGGAGGACTTCACGCAGCTTGTAGACATGCTGAAAGATGAGCCCAATCCTCCGTTTGACCAGCATGTCATGCGCTCCATGGCACGGGAAATGCACCGCTACATTGCTGAATATCTGAGCGGCATCTAATCTACCCACCCGAGGAGAAATCGTGTGAATATTTTTCACTCATTCGTGAGTTCATACACCTCCATACTCACTGGTGCAATCGTGATCGAAACGGTCATTATTGTCATCCTGGTCTTCCGGTACGTGCAGCTGTACAGCCACCTGAAGCGTGCAGAGAAATTTGCAAGCGACTCTGCACGGGCAGCAGCACTTGCTGTCCCTGGAGGAATTGACTCTGAGGTAGTCATGAAGCTGCTCAAGAATGGAAAGCCTGTAACACTCGATACCGTGTTCGAAGCGATGGAGCAGCAGGAACGTCTCCAGCAGAACCAGTAGGTGCTCGTCCAGCCAGTCACACCCATGCTGTGATGACTGTCGACTGCCAGCAGTGAGGACATCCTCTGACTGCAGACCTCACTCAGGAGATGTTCTCCCCCACTGGCCCCACAAGGAGCCTAGCCTCCTCCGCCACCAACCATGCTCATGACCTTGAGCGCTGCAGGTCCAAGCAGAACGATGAAGAGCGTTGGAAAGATGCATGCAACCATTGGCAGCAGCATCTTGACAGGTGCCTTGGCTCCTGCTTCCTCTGCCCGCTGTGTCCTTCGTCTACGGAGTTCTTCCGACTGGATGCGCAGTGTGGAACCAAGGCTTGTTCCCATCTGGTCAGACTGGTTGACTGCTGTTATGAAGTTTGTGACCTCATCGAGATCCAGTCGAGAGGACATGGCCTCAAGCGCTTCCATGCGGGGTCTTCCCAGCTTCATCTCGTCGAGCACCTGATGAAATTCCACAGAGAGTGCATTGCTGTACTTGTCAGCAACCCGGGCCAGTGCTGCATCGAAGGCGAGTCCTGCTTCCACACTGATAGTCAGGAGATCAAGCGCATTCGGCATGCCCTCAATGACTTCCCTTTTCCGCTTCTTGCCCTTGCGATCAAGAGTGATTGAGGGTGCCATATAGCCGAAGATCCCAAAGACTGCAATGATGAGAATGTTCTCTGGTGGAGTTGCACTCATGAGGATGGTAAGCAGCACTCCAAGAACAAGTCCAACTACTGCACCAGCAATCTGCTGTGCAACGACAAGTGTTGGAGTGAGACCTGGTGGATTTCCTGCAGCACTGATCTTCTGCTCAAGGCTCTTCATCTGCCCTGGAGATACATTGCCAGAGACACGGTCACCAACCTTCACGAGGAATGGCTTGATGACTCGCTCGGAAAATGGAAGATTGAGAATCGCTTCCTGCTCACTCGATGCACCGTCAAAGTCGAACTGGGCAAGACGCTCAGAGAGATCTACCCTGCTCGAATCATCTCCAGCAATGAGCCAGAATGCAGCAAGAAAGATTCCTCCTGCTACCACACAGCCAATGACAACCATGAGGAGAATGCGGCCCACCGATACTGGATTTGGAGCCTGGAGGGCCGCAGAAGCGACCATGTTCATGAAGACGATCATGCGAGCCTCCTGTCAGACCTTGATATTGGTAATGCGGTTGATAAGGACAAAACCGATGATCTCAACGAAGAGCCCGATACCCAGCATGATCTGGCCAGGAAGCTCTGTGGTCATCGGCCGGAAGTAATCGGGTGCAATGAAGAAGAGGGCAAGTGCAAGACCGATGGGCAGAATGCCGATGATGATTCCGGATATTCGGGCCTGGGCAGTGAGTGCACGGATCTTGTCCTTGAGACGGACTCGCTCCCGGATTGTCGATCCAATGGTATCGAGAATTTCTGCAAGGTTTCCTCCAACGAGCCTCTGCAGCTGAACTGCTGCAATCATGAGGTCGAGATCCTCGGATGGATTCCTCTCCACCAGTCGCCCGAGCACTTCCTCCATGGGAAGTCCGAGCTGTATCTCGCGTGCTGCACGTGCAAGTTCAATGCCGATTGGGGGTTTGGAGGTCGTGGAGACGCTCGTCAGCGCCTGGGGGAAGGAGTAGCCTGCCCGCATGCCGTTTGCCAGCATGATGACCACATCGCCAAGCTGGTTGTTGAACTTGTTCACTCTCCGCTTCTGACGGAATGAGAGAAAGAAGCGGCCACCAAACATCGGACCGAATACACCAAAAAGTCCAGCAACAATGAAACTCACAATCACATTGGATGCAGCAAATCGGAGGAGGATGAGACCTGCAATGACAAGTCCTGCACCGATCTGGACTGCATACCATTCATACCGTCTAAGGGGAAGGTCTGCACGGGCAAGTGCCTCAGTGACCTCGTCCTCAACATTCTGACCGCCATTCCGCTCATCCTCCATCTCGCCAAGACGCTGGCGGATGCGATCGACGAAGCCAATCTGGGGAGCAGTCGTTGCGGCTGCAGCAACAGATGACTGGTCAAGATATTGCTCCAGTCGTTCCAGTGCCACTGCACTGTGCTCACGCTCTCCGACAAGGATAAAACCAGCAATCATCGTGAAGATTCCTGCGAAGACCAGGACTGCAAGCACTACTACATACACACTCATGCAACTACACCACTATGGATAACTGTTGGGAATACGCACTCATTGTACGCACTCTGTGTCAAAAGGGTAGCAGCGAAGCTGTCACAGGGCACATCGAATGTTAACGGGAATGTGACAGGTGACTGGATTCGGCACTGTATCTCAGTTCTCCTCATTGAATCCCCTTCTGATGACCGAGGTAAGCAGGCGGGTTGCACGCCGTCGTACTGAGGTGCTGTGCACTTCACGGACAGCAAGGGTAGCAGCAGTCCACGTAACCTGGGTAGCGCTCATGCGGAGCTGGTCAATGATGCGCTCTGTATCTTTCAGCTGGCTCACACTGTTGCGCGTATTCCAGCTGATTGGAGGCAGATCCTGGGAGACTGTTACAAGTCGAGTACTGCCCTGTCCACGGCCTCCACTTCCAGGCTCGAAGGTACGGTATCCGCTTGCAGGCAGAGAATCCGGCGATGACTGTGCTGATGATGGGGGTGGTTCTGGTATATCGCCGACTGGCCCCTGATCCTGCTGGACATGGAAGTTCTGCGGGACAAACGAATGACTCGACATTTCCACCCATCTCCGCTTCTGCGCCTCACCAGGCGGTGTGGCTGGCGGAGCCGGTACTGGCGGTGGAGCGGAGGGTGTCTCGGAAGGTGGTGCAGCTGACGGCACTGCAGCTGATGCAGCAATCTGGGGCGGAAGCAGTGGCTGTACTTGGGGAGCTGGTGGTGCAGACGGCTGTGAAGGGACTGCTGGGCCAGTCTGCGGAGGAGGTGGAAGCGGTATGCCAGGTGTTGGAGGAGCCGGTGGTGCAGACGGTGGAAGTGCAGAAGGAGGGAGTGCAGGTGTGGAGGGCTGCTGCTGAAGTCGCTCAAAAGGAGATGTCCATGCTGGCGGAGCTTGAGGTGCAGGAGGCTCCACTTCGGGAGGTGCT
>DAIDIX010000124.1 GCA_027451645.1 Candidatus Dormiibacterota bacterium
CGTCACGAACGGAGGCAAGCGGATGCTCACTGAGGAACATGCCAAGGTATTCCCGTTCCCAGGCAAGCCGCTCATTCCGTGACTGCTGCGATGCCTTCGCAACGATGTTCCGTGTGGGATCGTCCACCTCTGCAGGCTCTGGAAGAGGATCAGCATCTGCAACATCCCCGAAGAGTGCGAGCTGACCTTTCTCCTTGTCCTTCTTCCTTGTCTGAGCACGGTCAAGTGTCGTATCGAGCACGCTGAGCAGACCTGCCCGGTCTCCCAGGGAATCACATGCTCCACTCTTGATGAGAGCCTCGAGAATTCTTCTGTTGAGGTCCTTGCCAGGCACCCGAGTAATGAGGTCGAAGAGACTTGCGAATACTCCATTCTCCTGACGTTCTCGAACGATTGCCTCCACGACACGCTCACCCACGTTCTTGATGTCAGCGAGTCCATAGCGGATGGCATCGGGTGTCGTGGGATCGATGCGGAAGTGGACAGCACTGACATTGATGTCGGGCGCAAGGACTGTAATGCCATGAGCCTGGCAGTCCGCAACTGTCTCCCTGAGCTTGTCGTGATCCCCTGCACGGTTGTTGCAGAGAGCAGCAAGGTATGCAAGCGTGTAGTTGGCCTTGAGATATGCAGTCTGGTAGGTGATGAGTGCATATGCAACGGAATGTGCCTTGTTGAAGCCGTAGCCAGCGAAGAAGGCCATGAACTCAAAGAGTTCAGCACTCTTCTCTTCGGGAATGCCCCGTGCACTGGCACCCGCAATGAACTTGTCCCGCTGCTTTGCCATCTTCTCGCGGTCCTTCTTGCCCATTGCAGCCCGAAGGATGTCTGCCTCTCCAAGCGTGAATCCTGCAACGGCTGAGGCAAGCTGCATGACCTGATCCTGGTAGATGATGGTGCCGTACGTTTCCCTGAGGCTCGGCTCGCATTCAGGAAGCATGAAGTCAACAGGTTCATCCCCCCGCTTCCTGCGCATGTAGATGTCAATAACACCGCTCTCAATAGGGCCAGGACGGTTGAGTGCTCCAGCAACGCCAAGATCCTCAAGGGTCTCCGGCTGCATATCGAGGAGGATCCGCTTTGCACCTGCCCCTTCCATCTGGAATACGCCATGCGTGTCCGCTCGCTTTACCAGCTGGTATGTTGCAGGATCATCGAGGGGTATCTCATCAATATCGATTTCCTCTCCTGTCGCCTCCCGGATGAAGTCAATCGTCTCGCCAATGACAGACAGGTTCGCAAGGCCGAGAAAGTCGATCTTCAGCAGTCCGATCTTTGACACGCCAGCCATGTCAAACTGCGTGACGAGTCCCTCCCGGTCACCGCTTGTTGAGCGCTGGAGAGGAACGACATTGATGAGCGGTTCTGCACCGATAACGACTCCAGCAGCATGCGTTGAGGCATTCCGGCAGAGTCCTTCAAGCTTTCGCGCATTGTCAATCACCCGCTGCACCCAGTCATTCGCCTGGATGAGATCCCGGAGCTCCTGCGATTCCTCAATTGCCCGATCGAGAGTCATGCCAACCTGGGTCGGAATGAGCTTTGCAAGGCGGTCCACATCGCCAAGAGGAACCTCAAGGACTCTTCCTACATCGCGGATTGCAGCTTTTGCACCCATTGTTCCGAATGTGATGATCTGAGATACCCGATCTGAGGTGTACTTCTCGACTGCGTAGTCAATGACCTTCTCACGCCGCTTGTCATCAAAATCGATGTCGATATCCGGCATCTGCACGCGTTCCTTGTTGAGGAAGCGCTCGAAGATGAGTCCGTACTTCAGCGGGCAGATGTTCGTGATGTGGAGGACATACGACACAATCGATCCAGCTGCACTTCCCCGTCCCGGACCAACATATACGCCACGTGTCCTTGCAGCACGTATGAGGTCCCACACGATGAGGAAGTATGCAGAGAATCCTGTTGCCCGGATCACATCAAGTTCCATCGCAAGCCGTTCTCTCGCTTCCTTCGTTGGGGAGGGCCCGTACCTCTCCTTAAGGCCCTCCTCACAGAGGTGGGCAAGATAGTCATCTGCAGTCATCCCCTCGGGAACAGGCTGATATGTCGGCAGATAGTGCCTCGTGAGATCGAAGGAGACATCGCAAGTTGCTGCAAGGGCCACAGTGTTCGAGAGTGCTTCCGGCACCTCTGGAAAGAGACTCCGCATCTCGTCAGTGGAAGCAATATAGAAATGCGGTCCCTCGAACCGGAACCGCTTCTCCTGTGATTTTTTTGCATTTGTCTGGATGCACAGGAGGATGTCGTGCGCTTCCCAGTCCTCCTGACGGACATAGTGTGAATCCCCTGTTGCAACAAGGGGAATTCCAGTGCGTCTTGCAATCTCGAGAATTCCCTCGCGCGCAGTGGTCTCATCAGGAATGCCGTGATTCTGGATCTCAAGAAAGTAGGAATCCTCACCAAAGATCTCACGGTACGTTCGTGCCACCTCCTCGCCTGCATCAACTCCTGACCTGACGATCGTCTGGGAGAGTTCTCCTCCCAGACACCCTGAGAGGCAGATGATGCCCTCGTGATACTGTTCGAGAAGCTCCCGGTCGATGCGCGGCTTGTAGTAATACCCCTCCGTGTTCGCACGGGTGACCAGTGCAATGAGGTTCCGGTAGCCCGTATTGTTCCGGGCAAGAAGGATGAGGTGGTAGGGATCGCGATCGACTGCTTCCCTGTCCAGCCGGGAACGGGGAGCAACATACATCTCGCATCCGATGATGGGGTTGATTCCCTGTGCCCTGCCTTCGAGGTACAGGTCGAGCGCTCCATACAGGACACCATGGTCTGTGATGCTCACTGCTGGCTGGCCCATCTCCTTCACAGTCCGTACAAGATCCTTGATCCGGGCTGCGCCATCGAGAAGGGAGAACTCCGTGTGGGTATGAAGATGCACGAACGATCCGTCAGACTTCTGAACTATTTCGCTCTCTTCACTCACCCTCTTCGATACCCCTGTGATCAGCCATGCACGATTCCTGCTGTTCATAGCATACGGAACTGAACACCACTCTTCAAAGTGGCATGCAGCTTCTGGAGTGTCAGGCAATCCGTCTTTCAATGGGTGGTCTGGCAGCAGGTGAACGCCTGCAGTGCACTGGCTGCTGG
This sequence comes from Candidatus Dormiibacterota bacterium, assembly GCA_027451645.1. Lineage (GTDB taxonomy): Bacteria > Chloroflexota > Dormibacteria > Aeolococcales > Aeolococcaceae > JAJZLL01. The sequence goes on from DAIDIX010000124.1 coordinate 3,115, forward strand.
CCTGTCACAATTCATACCCCGGAATGCGCACCGTTCGGCAATCCACAGTATGCTACAGAAAGAGAATCTCTTGTGCACCAGGCACACTGTTGCATGCCCGCATCAGGTATCGGAGAAGAATGGTGGAATCTGCAGCACTCTTTGGGGGACTTGTTGCCCTGTTCATAGTGATCCTCCTGATCATCGGCTGGTCAAAGATCCGGTCAGGCAACGGGGACTTCCACCCGAGAACGCTGTTCAGAATCTATGGACATACCATCAGTCTCCTTGGACTCTTTCTGTTCCTCATTGGAGCTGTCCATCTCCTCACTGCACTCTTCGGTGCGATTTCCCTCGACTTTGTCTTTCCCCATGGATCAACATCGTCCAGTCCCATTCTCGGGGCACTCATCAACTCCTCGCAGCCGAGCCAGCAGGACCTCGAGAAGGCGCAGACCATTACAGGTATCGTCTACTTCATCTTCGGTGCTGCCTTCTGGGCAAGTCACCGCTACCTCATGATGCGGATTGAGCCCGAGGATGAGTTCCTCAACAGCACGCTTGGTGCACTCTACAACGGCTTCGAGATGCTGGTTCTTGGCATTGTCAGTGTTGGAAGTGTTGTCGCATTCTTTGTGGATCTCTTCTATGACATCTTCTTCAATGGTTCCCAGCATGCAGCAAGCAACCCTCCTGGCACGGAACTCGCATGGATGATCGTCTTTGTGATTGCAGCCTGTGTCATTCTCAGAAGGTATGCCTACCTTCTGAAGCTTCTGCCAGCAGCGCCTCCTGTCTCGGAGGCAAGTATGGAAAACATTCCGGATCCCCAGCCACGGCCCCGTCCAACCAGGCGCCGGAACGACGAGTAGCCATCCTCATGCGAGGCGCTTTCAGCCTTCCCGTTCGAGGTGCACAACTGTTTCGACATGGTATGTATGCGGAAACATGTCGACAATGTCGATCCGCGTCGGAACATACGGTCCAGATGCGACAAGAACATGCAGATCCCGTGCAAGTGTCGATGGATTGCACGATACGTACGTAACATGCTGTGGTCCCTGAAGGACAAGTGCACCGACAACGCGAGGCTCGCACCCCGAGCGAGGCGGATCAAGCACTGCGTGATCACACACCTTTCCGAGCTGGTCAGCAATGAGGTCCTCCACACTGCCACGGATGAAATGAAGGCCATGCTCGAGCGCATTCATGCGGGAATTGAGCATGCCAAGCTGTACACTCGCAGGATTCGATTCGATGCAGGTTACTTCTGCACCAGCTGCAGCAAATGCTGATGACATCACGCCAATGCCTGCATAGGCATCGAGAATGTGCTGTGCATGCGACTTCGCGACTGCATCGAGGACACACTGGTACAGGGTATCCATCATCTCCCAGTTCACCTGAATGAATGTATCGGGAGTAATGCGGAAGGCAAAGGATCTCCAATGGAGTGTTGTTGCATCCGTACTCCATCGCACACTGGAGTCAGACCTGAGCGCAATCTCCTCAAGTACATCCCTGCGGAGCATTCCTGCCGGTTTCGCCCGGAGGAGAAGCTCAGCGCCATGCTCACCAACAGTGCAGTGCAGCGTGGACAGTCCTGGAAGTCCTCCACGCTGGACCAGTTCCACAAGCGCAGGAAGGGCATTCCGTATTGTCTCATGGTGAATCATGCAGTCATCCACAGCCACTGGCACCCACCGCCGGTGTTCATTGAAACCGAGCCGGGCATTCTCCATTCCACCTGCACCAGGAACAACATGAAATTCCCCACGGTAGCGGTACGACCAGGGTTCCTCCATTGCATGCACCCTGACATCCGCAGGAAGGATCACTCCCTCATGCTGAAGTGCTTCCTCGACAATTGTCCGCTTCATGACAACCTGGGCAGGATATGCCATGTGCTGCAGCTGACAGCCACCGCACCTGTCCGCAAATGCGCAGGGAGCTCGCATCCTGTCCTTCGAAGGAACCGCAACATCCGTCATCCTGCCAAACCAGATGTTCTTCTTCCTGTACTGCAGCTCCACAGTACCCCGCTCTCCCTCGACTGCATTGCCTGCAAAGACTAGCGTCCCGTCATCGAGATGCGTTCGCGTCAGTCCACCATAGACAGCCTTCTCGATTGAAACCTCTGCACACTCTCCTCGTGTGTGGTCACGAGCCGTCATGCTACGACGCGAGGAGCGCAGTGAGCACTTCACGCACAAGCGCAGCATCTGCCCGGCCACGGGATGCCTTCATCACGGCACCAACAAGTGACTGCAGTGCTGCCTCCTTGCCACTGCGATAGTCCTCTACAGCCTTTGCATTTCCTGCAATTGCCTCCTGGCACATTGTCTCAACTGCGCTGCGATCCGATACCTTGCCAAGGCCCCGTTCTGCCACAAGTGCTGCTGGAGATCCGCCAGCAGCATACAGTTCCTCTGCCAGTGCCTTTGCTGTAGCACCATTGATCGTTCCACCATGGAGAAGCTTCAGGAGCTCTGTTGCACCCTCAATGCCAAGTCCAGACTCAGAAATTGAGGTCTTTGTCTCCTTTGCAAGCTTTGCGAAATCCCCAATGCACCACCGTGCTGCAAGCACTGGATCTGCACCACCCTTCACAATCTCCTCGAATGTCGCAGCGTCTTCACGCTCCTGCGTGAGGACTTCTGCCTCGTACTCTGAGATGCCAT
>DAIDIX010000125.1 GCA_027451645.1 Candidatus Dormiibacterota bacterium
CGAATGTTGTGTATTCGGGTCCAACGTATGATCCCCGCTGGACAACAGTGTCTCCGAACATCTCGCGGAGTGTCTTGTGGAGAAGATGGGTCGCACTGTGATGCCGTGCAACCTGCATGCGCCGGTCCCGGTCCACATGGAGGGAGACAGAGTCACCCACCTGGAGGGTTCCGGAGATGACATGGAGTGCATGTCCAATGGCATCTGATGCAGGAAGATGCACAGTATCCTCAATGCGGGCTCTCCCTCCCTGCCACTCCACCTCGCCAGTGTCTCCCACCTGCCCTCCGGATTCCCCGTACATGGGAGTCGTATCAACGACAAGGAGACCAGTGCTTTCTGCATGAAGTTCCGTGACAGGATGTCCATCCATTTCGAGATAGACGACCCGAGTCTCCTCGACATCGAGGGCATCATAGCCGACGAATGTAGTCGGCTCGAGTGCTTGCCGTTCCTGTGTCAGAACCATCTGACGGCTCGCAGCACTCCGCTTCCGCTGCTCCTCCATATGGGACTGGAACCCTTCGAGATCAACTTCCCAGCCACGTTCACGGGCAAGCTCCACTGTGAGATCGACAGGAAAACCGTATGTGTCATACAGCTTGAACGCGTCCTCGCCAGAAACTGTTCCGCTCCCTGTCGTGAAGATGTCGGCAAGACGTTCCGTTCCACTTTCGAGTGTTGCTGCGAAATGGGTCTCCTCCTGCTGGAGGACTGCTGCAATCGTGGATTTCCGCTCGTTGAGATCAGGGTAGATGCTCCCCATGACACCAAGGACAGTGTCAACTCCACTGGAGAGGACATGGTCCACACCGAGCCGCCTTGCATGAAGGGATGCACGCCTGATGAGGCGTCGCAGGACGTATCCCCTTCCCTCATTGCCTGGCAGCACTCCATCGGCTATGAGGAAGACACATGCACGGAGATGGTCTGCACAGACATTTGCAGAAGCGGCCTCATGCTGCTCCTCGCGCCTTCCTGTGCTTGAAGCGAGAACATGGTCAACAATCGGCCTGAAGAGATCGGTGTCAAAGATGCTGAGCTTGTCCTGGAGCACGCAGGTGACACGTTCGAGTCCCATTCCCGTATCGATGGAGGGACGGGGAAGGGGTGTTCTTCCTCCCTTGCCATCCTGCTCGAACTGCATGAATACAAGGTTCCAGAGTTCTATCCAGCGCGACCCGCCACAGGCTGGAGTGCAGTCCTTTGCTCCACACGAACACGGTGTTCCAAGATCCCAGTGGATTTCCGAATCGTACCCGCATGGTCCAGCAAGTCCAGCACCCATTTCCCAGAAGTTGTCTTCCATCGAGATGATCTGGTTCTTCCTGATGGTCGGTATGTCTTCCCAGATGCGTCGTGCCTCATCATCTCCAGGATGGATGCTGGGCCACATCCGGTCAGCTGTGAGACCAAAGTGGGAAGTGAGGAGCTCCATTGCAAAATGGATGGCATCATCCTTGAAGTAGTCCCCAAGGGAAAAGTTCCCGAGCATCTCAAAGAAGGTGTCATGCCGTGGCGTGTAGCCAACTTCCTCGATATCGTTCGTCCGGAAGCACTTCTGGCACGTAGTCACCCGTGGTGCTGGTGCTGCACGGAGACCAAGAAAATACGATTTCAGGGGAACCATGCCTGCAACAGTGAACAGGAGTGTCGGATCATCCTGGGGAATGAGAGGAGCACTTGGGAGCCTGTGGTGCCCATGACCTTCAAAAAACGAAAGGAACGTCTCGCGAATCCGTGAGCTCTCCATGGCAGCAGCATCTCTCCACTCAGGCTGATCTCTCTACGGATTGTACCGGAAATGGGACGTACAGCTTGTCTCTTACCCCGTATGAACGGCGAGAAGTGCTGCAGTGCATGCAACAAGGGACACGACCCCTGTTCCAGCACCGAGGAGTACAGCACGGCGGAGTATGGCCCTGCTTCCTGTCGAGCGGAGGGCAGTGTACCAGAGAATCCATGCGAGGGAGCCTGTCGGGAAGAGGTTCGGACCGACATTCAGTCCAAGAAGGAGTGCCACTGGATGTGGCGGGATGCGGGATGCGAGAAGAGACGCAGCAGGAAGATTGTTCACGACCAGGCTGAGGCCTGCAGCAAGGCCTACTGTCTCTGCTATGCCGAGATGATGCAGAAGGACATCCGGAAGTGTCCACTCCCGGCCTATCATCCCGAGAAAAACAGCAATGCCAAAGAGCCCTGTCATGATCCGCAGGTCCACCACTGCAAGGATTTGCCTGAATGCTCCTGATGTTCGTCGTGTGAGGAGACAGGCACCGGAGCCAATCACGAGAACAGGGAGAGCAGGAGCTGGGAGGACCACAACACTCAGGGTCGCAAGACAGATTGCTGCAATGCCAAGTCTCCCAATCCGCTGAGGTGGATCGGGCACTTTCCCTGCCACCCCAGCCAGGCTCGAAGAGGAAAACAGTGCAATCCCTGCAGCCGTGCAGAGAATTGCAGTACATCCAGGCAGTGCAGTTTCCCGGAGGAAGGACCACCCTGCAAGGTGAAGGTGTCCAAGTGCAATGAGGTTCGTGAGGTTCGCACCAGGAAGGAGAAGGGATCCTGCATTCGCAAGCAGGATGACTGCTGCTGCGTACACATCTTCCCTTCTTCCGCTGTGACGTGCTGTGTAAACGAGAAGCGGTGTGAGGAACGTTACAGCAGTATCGAGATTGAGGACTGTTGTAACGGCAACGACGAGGAGCACTGCAGCAAGGTAGAGCACTACTCCATGACGAGTCCACTGGGAAAGAAGAGCTCCAGAGGCAGCAAACAGGCCACTATCCTCCGCTGCAAGCCCAATGAGAAGGAGCCCGCAGACGAGTATGAATGCTGGCCAGTCCTGGTCAGCAGCAGCAACTGCAGCGTGGGAATTGAACAGGAGTGCGCTTCCTGCGAGAAGAATGCCTCCCAGGCAGAGCACCCAGGGAAGGAATGCGGAGATGGTGTGGAACGAAGCTTCGTGCCATGTATCAGGCTGGCGAGGGTTGCTGTCCACCATGGACACTTCCCTTCTAGACTTCGATGTCGGCTTCACTCATCTGCCGCTTGAGCTCCTCGAGTGCTGCGCGCTGGAGCCGTGAGACATGCATCTGGGAGATGCCGAGCTGCTGCGCCACTTCCGCCTGTGAAAGCTGGTCAACAAACCGGAGAGCAAGGATGCGGCGCTCTCGGGGAGTGAGGTGCGAGAGTGCCCTGTCGAGAACATCCTGGATTTCCACACGGTCAAGATTGAAATCCTCCTTGCCGAGAAAGTCCTCGAGAGATGACTCGTTCCCATCAGTCTCATGCTGTGGCGGAGTGGCAAGCGAGATCGCATGCTGTGCTGGTGCAATCTCGAGAGCAGCAAGAACATCATCCTGGTCGATGCCAAGCTCATCTGCAAGTTCCGGAATTGTGGGCGAACGCTCAAGATACGTTTTGAGGACCTGCTCAATCCGGGATACCCGCTGGTAGTTTTCCTGGAGACGTCGAGGTACCCTGACTGACCAGGAGCGGTCCCGGAAATATCGCCGTATCTCACCGGTGATGGTAGGTGTTGCAAAGGTGCTGAACTCAAGCTCACGATTCGGATCGAATCGTTCAATGGCATAGATGAGCCCAAGATAGCCCACCTGCTCGATGTCTTCGAGAGGCTCGCCACGGGAAGCGAAACGGCGTGCTATGAATCGTACAAGATCCCTGTTGAGATCCACGAGGCGCTCTCGGACATCTGGATCGTGATGTTCCGCATACTCCCTGAGGAGTCGACGAACTTCATCACGCCGCTGGGCCTGAGTGACTGTCTGTACTGTCTGTTCGTCCATCATGTCCTGTGCTGAGAATACCGGATCGCACGATGTTCCAGTCTGTCCCTGGTAGAACAATCCTGCTGGAACCCTACAGAAGCCGGTACTTCGTCAGTCGGATATGGACACCATGATGCTGCTCATCAACACGGTACCTGCAGTCATCGACAAACAGCTGCATGAGACGAAGCCCCATGTCGAGCATTGCTGCTGCGTCCTCCTGGGAGGAATGTTCCCCAGGGAGGGCTGCTGGCAGACTGGAAGTTCCATGGTCGCTTTCACCCTGCTGGGAGTCGGTTTTCGGACAGACAGCACGTACGCGAACCTCAAGTCCCTCAGCTTCAGGACTCATTGCGAACTCGAGCCGGAGCTCGCCCACACAGTCATCGACCCACTCCTTGGTCATTGCTATGGCATTCTCGCAGGCCTGTGCTACAGCTATGGAAAGATCATCGAGAGCTTCGATATCGAGCCCAATGATGGAACCGAATGCGACTGCTGACCTTTTTGCAACCAGGATGTACCGTGGATCAGCAGGAATTCTGAGTTCAGCGATCTTAGCTGCCATGGACCCTCTGTACCACGTTCCGCGTGGGTTCAAACACGGACAGCATGTGCATCAGTCCTCTTCCGTGCCTGCATCATAGCCATCATCGATAGCCATTGCAAGGAGCTCCTTCTCATCTTCGAGACGGGCTGCCTCACGATACTGACGGACAAACAGGAGAATGAGTGCAGCAAGAATGCCTCCGATGACCACAGTCTTCTTCATGTCGCCTGCTCCTTCACTCTCCTGAAACTGACCATGCTCGATCGCATCACTTGGGCTCAGCCCCGTCATATAACGTGGGTTCTCGCATGCCACACATCATAGTCCCGAAGGGCTCGAAGCACCTTGACGAGGGGCGTTATGCAGTGTGTCAGATATTGAGATCCCTGAAAAGTTCTGTTGAACCAGCCACAGTAGTGTCTGCGATCGAGCTGGGATCGATTCCATGGTACACCGTTCCGCTGTCTCAGCACGATGCACCATGGATCGTTACACTGCATGACAGACTACGACGTTGTCGTGGAAAGCTCGTGACGGGGGTCTGGCAGTGTGGCAATGCCGAGTTCCCTCAGCTGGGCATCCTCAACGAGTGCAGGAGCCATGGTCATAAGTTCCTGGGCCTGCTGGTTTTTCGGGAAGGCGATGACATCACGGATGTTCTCCTCCCTGAGTCCCTCCATGATGAGCCTGTCAATTCCTGCTGCGAAGCCTCCATGCGGTGGAGGGCCGAACTCGAAGGCTTCAAGGAGGAAGCCGAACTTCCGCTGCTGATCCTCGTGCGAAATTTCGAGTGCCTCAAACACCTTCCTCTGGATGTCGGGATTCGTGATCCGTATGCTTCCACTCCCGATCTCCCGTCCATTCATGACAATGTCATAGGCACGGGACCGCACCATGAGCGGATCCGTGGTCATCTTGGCAATGTCGTCTTTGTGGACCATTGTGAACGGGTGATGCAGTGCACCGATGACACCCGTCTCCTCATCCCGTTCAAACATGGGAAACTCCGTGACCCAGAGAATGGCATTCTCGAGTGGATCATAGAGCTTCCGTTCAGCTCCGAGATGGTTTCTGAGAGTGCCGAGTGCTGCTGCTGTACGGCCAGGAGTATCAGCAACAATGACAACTGCATCGCCACGCTTCGCTTCAGTACATTTCTCGAAGGCAGCCCACTCCTCTGCTGAGAGGAACTTCGCTGCTGGGCCAACCCAGCCCTCCTCCCGGAAGTACAGATACGTGAGTCCATGTGCACGTGCACGATGGACGATATCCATGTACGTGTGCTCCATGTCACTCCGTGGAATGTCGCAACCGCCAGGAATGACG
>DAIDIX010000126.1 GCA_027451645.1 Candidatus Dormiibacterota bacterium
CATCCCATGGGAGGGACACAGCATATGGGCAAGACCGTAGGAATTGACCTTGGAACCACAAACAGCGTTGTAGCGGTGATGGAAGGCGGTGAGCCAACCGTCATTGCAAATGCAGAAGGAAACCGGACCACGCCATCCGTCGTCGCATTCCGCCCTAACGGCGAACGTCTCGTTGGCCAGCTCGCACGCCGTCAGGCAGTTGTCAATCCGGAGAATACGGTCTCATCCATCAAGCGGTTCATGGGCCGCCTTCTCAATGAAGTGGACAGCGAGTCCCGCCAGGTTCCCTACAAGGTCATTGCAGGGAAGGAAGGCCGTGCAGAGGTGGAGATTGGATCGGAGCACTTCACTCCCGAACAGATTTCCGCAATGACCCTCCAGAAGCTGAAGACTGATGCTGAGGCATACCTTGGCGAGCCTGTCACTGATGCAGTCATTACAGTTCCTGCATACTTCAACGATGCCCAGCGTCAGGCAACAAAGAATGCTGGCACCATAGCAGGACTCAATGTCCTTCGCATCATCAATGAACCCACAGCTGCTGCCCTTGCATATGGCCTTGAGAAAGCGGAAAGCCAGAAGATCCTCGTGTTCGACCTTGGTGGTGGAACTTTCGATGTTTCCGTGCTTGAGCTCGGTGACGGTGTGTTCGAGGTGCTTGCGACAAATGGTGATACGCACCTCGGTGGTGATGATTATGACCGCCGCATTGTCGACTGGCTTGCAGACGAGTACAAGAAAGAGAACGGAACTGATCTCCGCTCCAACCGTCAGGCACTCCAGCGTCTCACAGAGGCTGCAGAGAAGGCGAAGATCGAGCTTTCCCAGCGTCAGGAAACGGAAATCAACCTACCCTTCATCACTGCTGACGAGACTGGTCCGAAGCATCTTGTTGTCACCCTCACACGCAGCAGGTTCGAGCAGCTTACTGACGACCTGACTGAACGGTGCAAGAAGCCGTTTGCTGATGCACTCAAGGATGCGAAGATCTCAGCATCGGAACTGGACGAGGTCATTCTCGTCGGTGGTTCAACACGCATGCCTGTCATCCAGAAGCTTGTGCAGACACTGACAAGCAAGGAGCCGCACCGCGGAGTCAACCCAGACGAGGTCGTTGCAGTTGGTGCAGCAATCCAGGCAGGTGTCCTCAACAAGGAAGTCACTGGAGTTCTGCTTCTCGATGTCACTCCGCTGAGTCTTGGCATCATGACGGAAGGAAGCATCAACACAAAGCTCATTGAGCGGAATACCACCATTCCAAAATCCGCATCCCAGATTTTCTCGACTGCTGCTGACAATCAGCCATCCGTCGAAATCGTGGTCCTCCAGGGCGAACGCCCTATGGCACATGACAACCGCATCCTTGGCAAGTTCACTCTTGATGGAATACTTCCTGCTCCCCGGGGCATGCCCCAGATCGAGGTGACCTTTGACATCGATGCGAACGGCATTCTCAATGTCACTGCGAAGGACAAAGGGTCAGGCAAGGAGAACAAGGTCACCATCACTGGTTCGACAACGCTCTCGAAGGACGAAGTCGACCGCATGGTGAAGGAAGCTGAAGCAAATGCAGAAGCTGACAAGAAGCGTGCTGAGTCAGTGGAAACGAAGAACCATGCTGAGCAGCTCGCATTCCAGGCAGAGAAAGTCCTTCAGGATCATGGGGACAAGATTGCCGAGGAACTCAAGACAGACATCCAGGGCAAGATCACTGCAGTCCGCGATGCCGTGAAGGCAGAAGACACGGAAGCGATCAAGACTGCACACTCCGCACTTGAGTCAGCACTCTCAAAGGTTGGTGAAGCTGTCTATGCACAGTCTGCTCAGCAGACTCCTGCAGGTGACAGCAGCGACACCCCTCCACCCTCAGGAACTGATGGCGGAGACGATGTTGTAGACGCTGAGTTCAAGGAAGTCTAATCCTCGCCCCCCCAAATAGCCGGAGCCGTTCATCGACCATTCACGTGATGGACGGCTCTGGTGTATCTCCCCTCCGCTCCAGAACTGGTGCCTGAATCGCTGCTACGTTTTTTTGGGCACAAACCGGCGGATGAGATCCTGGAGGAGAACCGGAATCAGCAGGGCAAGCGACGCAGTCACAACTGATATTCCATTCGGGAGATCCTTTGGATTCTGCAGTCCGATGTAGCACAGGACAGCAGTCACTGCAGCGACAAGAATGACAATGAACATCACGACCATGAACATGAGTTCCTGATTCCGGTCTGCAACTAGCGGATTGTCAGGAACACGATTCTTGAGAACCCGATATATCGCAAGTGCTGCCCAGCTGTTGAGCATGACTCCGCTTACGAATGCGAGAACGGAAATCGTCCAACGGAACTCTGCAAGATGGTGTGCTATGAACTCTGCAATGTTCACAATGAGAATGGCTATAGGCGTGATGCCACCCACAACAGGAATGACAATGTCTCCAACCTTCCGCCGTGTTTTCCGCGGATGGTCCTGGCCTGCAAGGACGCTATGGTGTTCGGAACGATGCATTTGCACTCACTCTACCGCATTCCTTCCCTGGCTCCTGCAGAAATCTCAATCCAGTGGTGGAGGCGCCGGGAATCGAACCCGGGTCCGAAATAGTTGTCCACATAACATCTACGAGTGTAGTCAGTCAGCATTTCTCATATGATGCATCCTGTCTGACAAATCTGCACCATACCAGGCACTGTATATGTCCCGGAACTGCGCGTGCCCCGCAGCCTGGCAAGATTCATGATATTAGCGTCACTGTCTCATTACTGAATCAATGCCGAGAGTGACGTCAGGGTAAACCCCTGATCGTGTGCTTTCCTATGCTGCCACAGGAAGAGCTGATGTGTTATTCGCACATATTGTTTTCCCGGTTTTACGAGCCCGGGGCTCGACCCGCAACTATGTAACCTACTACCCCGTCAAATCCAAACGCCCCCATGTCAATGGAAGTACTGCCAGGACTGGCCTGGAAGGTTAAGCGTACACCAGCGGTATTCACTCTGGAATATTCCCCCGCAGCATTGCTACCAGCCACATCCTGCACCTGTGATGTCGCTGGTAGCGTTTCGCTGTACTTACCGTACCGTGTCCTACTCCTCACTGTTCCCCTGTGACTGATGTTTTACACATATGTTGATACGCTGTGCCTGCGACAACTGTATGTCGCGTCTCTTTCCATTGTGGGTATGCTCAACCTGTGAGAGATAATCAGACACACTCCCCATCGACTCCCCGCGGCCAGAACATCACCCATTCGAGGGAACCTGTTCGCGCACTCCTCCTCGGATCCCATCAGCGGTCGCATGGACATGCGCAGCTCGAGTGGGAAATGGAGGAACTGGAGGAACTATCGCGTACCTGTGGCTACAGTCCCATTGCCCACGAGACCATCACCCTCCAGGCACCCCATGCTGCAACTCTGTTTGGAAAGGGCACGATCGAGCGGATTGGAGACCGCATTGTCCAGGACCAGATTGAGACAGTCATCGTCAATGATGCCCTCCTTCCCCGTCAGCAGCGGAACCTCGAGGAAGCGTGGCATGTGACAGTCCTCGACAGAACCGAGGTCATCCTCGAGATCTTCGCCCATCGGGCAACGACTGCTGAGGGCCGGATACAGGTCGAGATGGCCCAGCTTGAGCACATGCTTCCACGGCTTGCTGGAGGCTGGACCCATCTTGAACGGCAGCGCGGTGGTGTGGGACTCCGGGGTGGTCCAGGTGAGCAGCAGATCGAGGTGGACAGGCGTCTTGTACGCACCAGGCTGAAGAAACTGAAGAAGCAGCTGGAAGCGCTCACCCGACAGCGGTCAGTCCGGAGGGCAGCACGCACAAGCGTTCCGCTTGCCACCTGTGCCCTTGTCGGCTATACGAATGCAGGGAAGTCCACGCTCCTCAATGCCCTCACAAATGCTGCAGTGTTTGCCGATGACCAGCTCTTTGCAACTCTCGATCCCACTTCGCGCATGATGCAGTTTGCATCCGGCCGGCGAGTCATTGTCACGGACACTGTTGGATTCATCCAGAACCTCCCAACAGAACTCGTCGAGGCGTTTGCTTCAACACTCGAGGAGGTATCTGCAGCCTCGCTCCACTGCATTGTGCTGGACGGAAGTCATCCCGATGTGCTCTCCCAGCTCGCAACTGTTGAGGCAACTCTCGATGACATGCTCTGCACTCAGCCACGGATTCTCCTTGTCAACAAGTGCGATCTCCTCGATCCAAATGCACGCGGGCATCTCCTCGCCACGCTTGGTGCACAGGTGAAGTATCCGCTCATTCCCACCTCTGCAGCAAATGGCGATGGCCTTCGCGAGGTGAAAAAGGCAATCGACAGGGAAGCCGGCACGCTCGTTCCAGAAACCCCAGCGAACCGTCCGTATCAGGGTCAGGAACAGAGCTGAGCAGATGCCATCCTCATGTCCATGAAGCTCATGGCTGCTCTCTCAATGCCCGTGCAACCTCACGATCCACATCACGTTTCGCATCCCGTTCTGCAATATCGTTCCGCTTGTCCCACTTTCTCTTGCCTCTCCCCACTCCAAGAGCGCACTTGACCCATCCACGGTCAAGAAAAAGTGCCAGAGGCACTGCTGTGAGCCGGTCAATCCGGAGCTTGGACTCAAGTGTCCGGATCTCCCGCTTGGTGAGGAGGAGCTTTCTCTTCTGCCCTGGCTCATGGTTCATGCGGTTTCCCTGCTCATACTCAGCAATATGCGTGTTGTACAGCCATGCCTCGCCTCGCTCAACTCGGATGAAGCCATCTGCAATCTGGGCCTTCCCAGCACGCACGGACTTCACTTCCGTTCCGCTCAGGACAAGGCCAGCAGTGAACGTGTCGAGAATCTCGTAGTCATGGTGAGCCCGCCGGTTTCTCGCAAGCGTTGAGTCAGTAGAGGTTGTGGTCATTTCGTATGCCAGTGTTCGCAATCTCCTCAATCATACCCGGTGACAGTTCTGTCGAATCCCACTCATGATGCATGACCTCGGTATGATGGAAACAATTCTTGGAGTTACGAACATTTCCCAAAGGAGTCCCCACAATGGCGAACATGCATCCGCTTGAGGTTCTCATCGCAATCAAGCGAACGGGACCTGAACACGTGCAGAAAATCCGAGAAGAATTCTCCCGGTCGGAAGTCTTTGCACTTGGCATGGCTGCAGGGGCACAGAGCGAGGACGGAAGCAGCACTGAGGGTGACCTGCTCCACTTTGCTATCGACGATGAGGATACTGGCGATGAGAAGATCATGTTCCCTGTCTTCACCCGGCCAGATGCCATCCGTGAGGCTGTCAACCGCAATCCTGACTGGATGCAGCTCTCGGTCCTGCAGGTGAAAGGAGATGATCTCCTTGAGCATCTGGAGCATGATGTCACGATTGTCGTGAACCCCTGGACAGACCTTGAGTTTCTTCTTCCTGTCGTAACGGAAGCGTCGTAGCCTACCAGTCGAGATCTGTTGGTTCAGGAATGGGAATATCCTGTCCCTGGGAACGAGCACGTTCCTTTGCAAGCCGCTCCTGCTCAGCAAACCGTGCATTCCGCCTGCTGTTCACAATGCCTGATACAGCAGTCACAGCCACGCCAGCTGCAGCTGCCCCAATTCGATCTGGGGTATGTGCAGATGGGTCCATGAACAAGAATGCGACATTGCCGCCAACACTCGTCACTGCTGCTG
>DAIDIX010000127.1 GCA_027451645.1 Candidatus Dormiibacterota bacterium
GAAGGCCCCACCACCTACGATTGCCACGATGAGAACCATGAAGGTCCAGAAGAAGAACATGTTTATCGGATACTGGGTTCCAACAAGCACGCCCCAGATGCTCCCATGCCTCGTTCCACCAAAGTATGAAAAGATGTTGGAAATGAAGCCAAATGGGCTTGCTGTTGGGCCACCTCCTGCAAGTTTTGCTGCCCAGGTGATGAGAAACCATGGAACAAGCCAAACCACCAAGATGACTCCGACTACTGCGAGGTCACTCTTGTAGGAACTTGTCTTTGGTGCATTCACAGCCGATCCTCACTTCACTCATGGGAGAGCATGCTCCTCTCCATGTTCATCGTACACACGATACCCGGGCTTGTGGCACCCTCAATCAGGACCGTTACGAACCATTCACTCTGCTGTAGCTCACACAGCAAGTCCAAATGGAAAGGGGGCTGGAACTGCTGCTCCCTCTGACGGAACAGCGAACTCCACCACTGTTCCATTGCTATACGTTCTCGTCCAGAGACCACTCCCATCGAGTGCAAGCGTGTCGGTTGAGGTGACTGACATGCTGTTCCAGCTGAATCGGCATGTCTCGGTTATGGATAGGGGAAGAGCCTCATTCATTGTGCAGGTACCCAAGACAGAAGTTCCCGAGACATATGTAGCTGCAGTGCCCACAACTGCTGTGGCCGAGGAAGGTCGCAGGAGGTAGGTTGCAGCGCCAGTGTACAGCCCCTGCGAGGTAGGCGTAAGGACATGGTCCGCAACAACAATATTCCCTCCATATGCATATACCTCGGGAACTGGCCGATTTACTGCAGCATATGAACCAATACCCATGAGAACGAGTGCTACGAACACGATGACTCTCCGGTTGTTCCTGTGCCAAAATCGGATGACTCGTGGAACTCGCCTGTTCTTGTGGACAACATCAAAATCCCCAATGGGCATGGGTATGTTCTGTGGAGTGCGGTCAATGTAGTTCCGCTGGCTGCTCTTCGACCTGAACCACGACCCCATGGCGGCTCCTCCCGCTACTGCTGCACCTGCTCGATGGTGAGCCGCTGGATAAACCTGCAGCTGGGATCAATCGTCATGCTGAGACGCATGCGCCGTTTCGGCTGCGGGATGACAGTCCCATCCGCTGTTTCTCGGACGGACTGGTCATCGAACTCCACAATTGCATCTATCGGCTGGGTGAAATCGACAAGATTCCCCTCAACGTGGAGGGCAGCGTAGTCACCATAATTTGGACGCATGGCATCGCGGGTAGCAAGGAACGGTGCAACCGACTGGCGGAGCCACTGCGCAACCTGGGGAGAGACATATGTTTCAAAGGTGGGATTGTTCCCGGCCAGAAGATCTGCAATATCGTACAGTACCTTCTCTGTCAGATGTCGCACTTCCTCAATCCGCTGCTCGCGAATCTCGTCGGGCTGCGGTCCAACCGGCTGACCCTTCTTCTGTGGCTTGTCGAAGAGCCCCATCCCTATCGCCTCCCCATGCGGGCTGGGCTGCGAACCACGACCTCTGTCAGTTCACGGTACGCAATGCGAAGTGTTGGAGACATCTGCTCAACAGGTACTCCCTGCATGCCAGCAAGACGGACTGTATCTGCCTCGTCAGGAACCTCCACGATGGCCTGCACTCGTCCTCGGATAGTTGAAAGGTACTGCTGTGTTGCAGGGTGCTCCCTGTTCTTTTTCGCTTTTGGCACAATGTAGGGCACTACAGTTGGCGGCAGATCCCTGACATCGAGATAGTCAAGCACACCATTGAAATCCTGCTTTGACGAAGTGGTGGGCAGCACAAGCACATCAGCAAGTTCAAGCCAGTAGGCTGCAGCAGCAGCCTCAGGACCCGCCATGGGATCCGGGAGCCGGTTGCTCATGTCGACAACAATGAACGTGTACCTTCGCTTCAGGTAGTCTGCAAGCCTTCTGATGTCAGTCTTCGAATACTCGGAAGTCTCCCTGTCCTCCGGATAGCATGCAAGTGCAGGAGTCGAGGCAAATACTGGGGAAGGAACCTCTCGATTGGACGTAAGCGCAGCGACAGTTTCCCGCACTGTGGCAGCCCCCTGAGGCAGGTTCATCTGTCCCCATGCATCGGGATTCGCGATATTCGCATCGACGATTGCAGCCTTATGGCCAACGGAATCAAGAACAGTTCCTGCAACAATCGCAACAGCTGCAGCGAAGCTCGTCTTGCCCACGCCTCCCTTTCGGGAACCCATTACAACAATGGTCGGTCCCCTATTCACCATCCACTGGGCAAGCTCTGCATTGGGAGTCTCCCGGAAGCCACCCTTCGCTCCCTTCTTCACGTTGAATATTGAGGGCAGGGATACCTTCTTCCGCTCCCTTCCTCCCGGTACCGGCTGCTGGTATCCACCACCTGGAGTCAGCCCTGGTGGACCTCCATTCCCTGGAGGAGTCTGTGGATAGGCACCCGGAGTGATGGGAGGAACACCTGCATTTCCCTGAGACGGTGGACCTCCCTGCCACTGTGCAGGAGGAGGCGTTGTAGGCAGGCCATCAAATCCAGAATTGCCTCCCCAAAGTCCACTTCCTGATCCGGGAGCACCCGGGTAGGGGTTTAGTGCACTTGGAGGGAGGAGTGGATCATTGGGGGACCATTCCTGCTGCTGTGGCTGCTGTACGGGGAATGGTGATGGCGGAGGTGAAGATGCAGCAGGCTGCTGTGGCACTGAAGGAGGCTGCACTGGCTGCTGCGGGGGAGCTGAGGGTGTTTCGTAGCTCGACACTGGTGTGGGAGCTGAACTTCCCACTCCTGTTCCGGAGCTGAGAAGATCGAAAGGATTGGGTGTCGCAGGTTCGAGGATCTCTTTCGGCCGAGATGGAGCTGGCCGTGGTGCTGGGGTTCCAGACTGCTGGGGGGGAGGTGGGTACGGAGAGGAAAATGGCGAGGTGAATGGATCGTTTGCCTGGGGGAGTGGTGTATCGAGGGAACTTGTTGGAGGCGCCTCCTCGTCAGGATAGAAATCCGAGTCATCAAAATCAATCGGAAAGTCTGCACTGAGTGCTGCCATTCGAATGGCCTCACCCTGGTCAAAGATGTCATCGCCACTGCCATTTCCACCACTGAACTCGCGCATGACTATGGCAGCAAAGTCAAGCGGCCCATGAGCAATGAAGCTCTTGATCTCGTCAGGAGTCTCGTAGATTTGTCCATCCTGCACAGAGTTGACTCCGATGTAGAAGGACCCATCAAGGCCATCAATCCACTCAAGAAGTCCCGGTTCATGCTCAAGCAGGAATACGGGGTGTGCATTCCGCGGCACGTTCTCTGCCCACCAGCTGTCGATGTCTGCCTGAACACTGTCATCAGCAAAGAACGCCCTGCCCCGTGTTGGAGGAGCAAGAAAGGTAGCAGGCACAGGAGCATCGGGAAGCTTGACATCATCGAGAAGTCGTGCAAGTCCCATCGCATCATCTTCATCGTTGAGAAGAACGATGAATGCGTAGCCCTCTTGTCCACTACTGGCCAAAACTCTGTACCTCCTGTACCATCTGCTGACTGTTTCCACAGCACATGGAGAACGATCGGGATGAATGGTGCGCAAGACCGAGAGCGAACAGCAGAACTCCAGCAACGAAGAAGATCACAATACGTGACCAGGTCTGCTGGACAACTGCTGTCTGTGATGCCTCACGAAATGCGCTTGCAATGACTCCAATGGCAAATGCGAGTATGACACCCCACACAATAAGCACTGCAAAGGAGATGACTGCTGCATCAGTCATGGACTGTCCACTGAAAAACATGCCAAGAGCACCCCAGTCCGGCATGCCGAGTGAGAGTGCTGCTGCAATGCACATAACACCACTCATGGCGCATGACGGAAGTAATCTCTTTGCCATGATGAGTCAGTGACCTCCAATACCTGCTGCAATGGACTGGAATGCGGGAAACCCGATGAGTACGAGAAGTGGAAGCAGCATTCCAGCGACCGGAATAGTCACGAGAATCTTTGCCCTCGCTGCACTCATTTTAGCGTCAGTGAGTCGACGTTCATACGAAATCCGTGCAAGATTCGTGAACGTATTCCGTTCCGCAAGCCCAACATTCGTGTTGAGGAGCGCATCGCTGAGCATCGTGAACATCGGAATTTCATATGCATCACCAATCATGCGATAGAGTTCAGCTGTGCTTCTGTGTGGAGTCTTTATAAGTTTTGTCCAGCCCTTGTCATCCACAATGGACTGGAGAGTTCCGTCTTCAGTGCATCGAGAGAGGATCTTGACAGCATCCTCAACCTGAAGTCCACGACCGTCCGTCATGATGGCAACCATCATGAGCATGTCGGAGATAGTCTTGTTCGCAGTATCCTGGCGCGAGCGTGCATTTCGCTGGAGCCGAAGAATTGCAAACACGTACACGAAGATAAATACGAGAACCACATATGCTGGAGGGAAGTACCAGCTTCCAGCAGTGAAATAACCAAGCATTTCCAATGCCATGAACACTGCACATGCAATGAGGCCCACGACTGCAGTCTGTGTAATGAATCCAAGCGGTGTGACATCGTAATTCGCAATGGGGAGAAGCCGTGCAAGATCCAGCCCCTTCTGTATTCTCCCGAGCAGTGCTGACCTTGTAGCGAGCCGCTCGAATGTACCGATAGGTCCTGCATAACCACGCATGCCCGACAGTGATCTCCATGCACGAATCTCTGCAGGTGTAAATACATCGAGCTGCAGGATCGCGATCCACCATGCCAGCACGATGACTGCTGCAATAACCACGTAGGGCAGAATTGAGAAGAAATCGATCACGCTGAACGCAGCAAGCATATGCGGAGCAGCAAAGAGTGGCCTAGACATGGAGCTGCTCCTGCTGGCGGGCTATCTCATTCACATCCCACCTTGTCCAGGATTCAATCCGGACAATGACACTCAGCATCCATACGAGGAAGGAGAACATGAGAATGACAACTGTCAGGACGATTGCGCCCTCGAAGGTAGAGTAGAACGTCCTGAATATTGGAACCCTGATGACAGAGACGAACATGACAGTCATGAGAGCTGCCATTGCCATGGTAACTGCACGCTGCTGTGTCAGGGTCGTCATCGCCTCCTCTGACACAGAGAGCTGAGCCTCACCGATGGGAAGAATGATTTCATCAATCGCATCAATGAGGGACTCGAGACTCCTGCTCCGCGACCATATGAGCACACTCAAGGCGTTTTCCAGAAGCGGTGAACGGGAACGCTTCGCACACTCCACAATATTCTGAACAACAGAACCTCCACGGGCAAGTGGCGTAAGCACATATTTCAGCTCCTTCCCGGGATTTCTGCCAATTTCCTGCAATGCAGTATCCAGAGACTGATTGGTGAGGGACATCCTGTCACGAAGATTCCGGAGCTGCTGGAGAAAGGCACGTTCCATATTGAGCTGGTGTTTGGCTGCCCGACCTGAAAGCGCAAATCGGGGAATGACAATACCTGCAGCAATGCCAAGGGGAATCATGAGCACTACACCAGTTGACCAGCCAAGCACACCTCCAACAACCACCACAACTACCCGAAGGATGTACCACTGTTGAACAGGCCATCCGAGTGCCAGGCCAGCAATATCTCCCTCCCGTTCAATGAAGGACGGAAGCTGCCTCCGTTTCTTCTGCGCTGTG
>DAIDIX010000128.1 GCA_027451645.1 Candidatus Dormiibacterota bacterium
ACTGAGGGACGCATTGCTCCAGGCGACATTGTTGCAGTGCAGGGCTGTGGCCCTGTGGGTCTCATGGCTATCCAGAGTGCACAGACCTTTCAGCCAGCTCAGATCTATGCCTTTGACAGCGTGCCTGAGCGGCTGGAACGTGCGAAGTCGTTTGGTGCCATACCAGTGAACACTGCTGACGTGCATCCTGCGACATATATGCAGGACCACACGGATGGTCGGGGTGCGGATGTTGTCATTGAATGTGTGGGAGCAGTTCCTGCACTGCTTCAGGCCCTTGATATCGTCAGGGCAGGAGGACGGCTGAGTGTCATCGGCGTGTATGCGGAGCCGGAGATGGAGCTGCCTCTCAATGTCACCTTCATTCGGGGAATCGACATCAAGTTCTGTGGCACAGCGAACATCATTGGACGGTGGGATGATGCACTGAAGCTCATCGAGGATGGGGTGGTAGATCCCAGCTCCCTCATTTCCCACAGGATGCCCCTCAGCGAGGCTGTCGAGGCATACAGGATGTTCGACAGCCGTGAAGCGCTGAAGATCGTCCTCATACCCGGGAAGTGAGAATCTCCTCCATGCGGACCTTGGCTTCCTGGAAGCGGGGAGAAGCTGCAAGGTAGTCCCGGGCTGGTGCGAGCTTGTCAATGAGAAGTGTTGCCAGCGCATCCTTCGCATCGAGGGGATGGAGCTGTTCCTCAAGATATGCAGCCTCAAGGTCCGCATATGACGCATAGGACACTGGTCCACCGTTCTCAGGAGTGCGGTCAATGGTGACTGGTTCGCTTGTCTCTGCAAAGACGAGTGCCTTCCACCAGTTGAGGACAGGATTGTAGGCTGCTTCTCCGGGTGGACAGAACGCTCTCCGTACCTTCTTCCGGATCGTGTCAGGATCATCATCGATAAAGACTGCACTCTGTGGATCGGACTTGCTCATCTTCATCGAAGCGATGACATCACGGGTATCGCCATCCTCCGGAATGGGCCACACTGGGGGCTTTTTCAGTCCGAGAAGGAGGGGATGGTGCACTGCCATGGGCTTTATCGGTGTTCCTGAGGATGAACGCAGTGGCAGCATGCGGAGCTGGAGGGCAACATCGCGTGCAATGACATGTGCCTTGCGCTGGTCGATGCCTGCATGGGCAAGGTGGACGCCCTGGGCAAAGATGTCTGCTGCCTGCATGGCGGGGTAGATGAGCTTTGCGAAGTCGACATTCGATCCTTCCTGGCGTCCCAGGATGGTAATGCTCCGCTGCATCCTCGCAAGGGTCGTATGCTTGCTTACGTCGACAACGCAGCTCCAGTAGTCAGTGGTGGATGCATAGAGGTCACTTCCCAGCAGGAAATGGAGATCGTGCTCGTTGCCTCCCACTGCACGGTATGCAGCAACGAGCCCTTCCTGGAAGTAGTCGCGGGCAAGAGAACGGATCGTGTTCCGGTCATCATCGAGCTTCTCATTGATCCATGTGTGCCAGTCTGCAAGGAACACTGTGCAGGAGATGCCTGCCTTGGTGAAGTCACGGAGCTTTGCCATGCAGACAAGTCCTGTACCGAGGTGGATCCGGCCCGAGATCTCGAAGCCGATGTAGTGCCGAAGTTCAGGTTCCGTAGCAAGGAGTTCCCGAAGTTCATCAACTGTGAGAATTTCCTCGGTGTTCCGGGTTATGAGTTCAACCCGTTCGTCAATGCTTGGGGCAGATGTGGCAGCCATGGAGTAGATGATACGGCAATGAAGTGTTGGGTGCAGTTCAGGGCTGGATTGAGGCATCATCCAGATGTTCTGCATATGTTACAGATCACCACAACAGCACGCAAACTGCGACGCCCATATCACAATGAAGCGTAGATATACCCCATCCAGTATGGAGCAGTTGCAGCATGGAATCCGCGTCTGGTCAGACACGAGAGATCTTCCGGAGCGTCACAATACCAGCCTCACTCTCGCACATCATGGATGAGCGTGCTGCGTACATGCAGAATGCGTTCGCTGATGCAGTCCGTGATGGGCATGTGTACTTTGTGTATCAGCCCATTGTTGAGCCGAACACGGGAGCATGCAGGGCAGTCGAGATCCTTGCACGGTGGGAGGACGATACACTGGGCCCCATCAGCCCTGCAGAATTTGTCCCTGCGCTTGCAGAATCGCCCATGATCCACATGCTGAGTGAAGCTTCCATCAGTTCTGCGCTCGCACTGTACACAGCATGGAAGGAGTCGGGCATTGCACCAGAGTATATTGCAGTGAATGTTTCCCCCGAGCAGATGAAGGACCCGGGGTTCTCGAAGAGGGTTCTCCAGATCCTCCGGGAGCGCGGACTGTCACCGCATGTTCTCTGCATCGAGATCATGGAGGGACAGCGTATCCGGAACATACGGTCGTGCAGAAATGAGATCCATGAACTCTCAGAGGAAGGCGTACACATTGCCATGGACGATTTCGGTTCCGGACACTCCGGACTGCTCAGGCTATCCGAACTTCCTATCGACATCCTGAAGCTCGACCGGACCCGGGGGTCCCGGTATCTCCGGAATGACTTCACAATGTGGCGGCTCCATGTGTTCGTGGACAACATGCGCCTCAAGGGCATTGGAGTGATTGCTGAAGGCATTGAGGAGATGACTCATGCTGAGCGCATGGGAAAGGTTGGTGTCAAGGCAATCCAGGGGTACTGCTACTCACGACCGCTCGATACTGATTCCATTACTGCCTACCTTCGGGAACATGGCACGACTGGGGATTTCCTCGGAGAGAAGGCATCCCAGGGTTCCGCTTCTGGTGAGGGGCAAGCGTAGGAAGGGGGAAACCCATGGCGGTCCAAGATGGGGATCACGGGTCTCGAAGTACTGCATCGAATGGATTGGCCACCCTGCTGCTTCGACTCGGGGCATTTCCTCTCCTGCTCGTCACACTTGGTGCAGTGACAACTTCTGCAGCAGCGGTATCTGCGTCGAACATTCCAACATGTATTCCTGATGATGTCCTCAGTGGGACATTCTGCCTGAGTCCTGAAGAGCGGGCACGTGGAGAAGTGCCTGTTCATTCTCCAACAACTCCCGACTCTGTGTTCATCGACTCCGGTATTTCGCTGACCCTTGCTCCTGGAGACAGAAGTCGGGCAACAGTCACTGAGCAGGAAGCAGTACATTCGCTGCTCCTGAATGATCAGCTGCCAAACAGTGCAGTGCACTCTGCATTTCTTGGCGAGTACCACGTCAGCACTGGCATTCCCACCACTGGACCACTTGTGTGGGTTATCGATATCACTCCATCAACAGGGGTTCCAATCACCGACGGTGGACCAGGGTACGTTTTCGTAATTGTCCCAGCTAGGAAGAATGAGTCAGGATATCTTGATGGTTTTGGCTATTACACTGGAGTACGTGAGTCGGGCATTGGACAATCAGTTCCATGAGAGCTACGTTGCAATCAGCACACCGTACAGGGCTGCTGCAACAGCTGCAGCAAGTGCAGAACTGCCAAGCACTGCTGACAGAGCACGTGAGGGAGTTCTCGTAGCGGATGTCTGAAGGATTGCATGGTACAGTGCAGCCCCGCCCGAGATGAGGACCAGAAGGAACTTCACATCGAGAAGGTGTCCTTCTCTGGAATGGAGGAGATCTCCGATGCCGAGGTGAAGAAAAAGCATGTTGCCAATGCCAGTGAGGATGAGTACTCCATACGCACTCCACGCAAGCCTCTGGAAGCGGAGTCCTACTGCATGTGCACGCTCCGGCAGGTCATGCAGTGCGGGGAGAAGGTACGCAACAGTCGCCTGCCCACCGATCCAGATGCAGGCAGCAAGGATGTGGACTACAAGATTGATCGCAAACCACGACATCACAAGCACTTCCCTTCAGATGCATTTACCGTGATTGTACGGATGCAGCAGGAGGGTGAGCTTCTCCTCAGATCACCGGAATGGCCAGAACCGCAGAGCTTTCCCCTGCTTTGGCTCAGGTGGTGGACACTGGCAGCGCTCGCACTTCGGAATGTGGCCGAGGACGTTCTCGACATGGGCACCGCACCCACTCCAGGTGGGACGGCCACATCGGGAACACGTAATTGCACGACACATACCCACTAGGGTATCAAAACTGGCGAAAATCAGTCACCGCTGTACTCGCCGAGCTTGGCAAGGAACTTGATGACTGCCTCGACAACGAAGAAGGGGTTGAAGAAGCGGAGGGGGGAGATGCCAGCATTCACAGCGAGGAAGATGAGGAAAAGGCTCGCACCTACAGCAAGTCCTATGCCCCATGTGAGATACGTTGGTGATACATACGTGGGATCTGCAAGGGTATGGATGACTGTTCCATTTGGCTCATCGATCGTTATCACCTGGCCATTCCACGTTTCGATGCGGTCGGGAGTGGAGCTCAGCTGGTCAAGGGTTCCAAATGGACTTATCGTGGGAATGGATGTGGAGATGGGGGGAAGGGTGCAGGATGATGTGCAGCTTGCGGGATCGACACCATCCCTCCAGAGAAATACGTGAACAGTTTCAGAGAAGAGGGTGAATGGACCTCCACCTGACTGTGTGATGAAGAACCCGTTTGCAAAACCAAGGCAGGATGGAGATGGTGACACTTCTGATCCTGGGCAGTACATGGCATCTGCAAGGGCATGCTCATCTGGAATTGCAAGGATGCCTCTGACAGTGAGTGTCAGGCCAATCGCGAGAAGTACGAGGAGGAAGCCGAGAAATGCCTTCATGGGACAGTCTGCTCAAGGAGAGGCGAACGTGAGGCTTGCACTGGAATGACGTTATAAGAGTTCCGCATCTTCTCGGGCATGGACAGTCCGGAGTGTAGTTGGTTCTGTCCCGATGAGGGCAAGAAGCTTGCGGCACCCACTCTTCACGAGTGCATCAAGCACTCGCTGGAACCGCAGTGCACCGGATAGTCCCGTTGTCTGGGTGTAGGTGAGTTCAAAGTCTGTGGAGCTGCCGTGTGGAATGAGCCTGACGACGGTGACCCTGCTGGTGTCAGCTGATGATTCGCTGTAGGTGAGCATGGTGCGGCTGTCATTCCAGACAGGACGGCGGGTAGGCTCCACTGATGCGAAGAGTGCATCAGCACGTGCACGCAGTTCAGCAATGGAAAGCGGAACAGAGCCGTGTACCTGTGACTGATATGCCTGCATTGTTGAGCCCCCCCTTCGCACGATATTGGATCAATTGTATCGACATTGTGTGGGGGCCGGAAATGCGGTCCTGTGGAGTACGCTACGGAAAGCATGTATACCATCCATTTCATCTGTGTTGGAAACACATTCCGTTCACGGCTGGCTGAGGCATATCTTCGCTCGAAGGAAATCGGGGGAACTTCTGCCACCTCAAGCGGAGTTCAGGCAGTTCGTGACAGGATGGGGCCCATCACTCCCTATGCGACCCGTCTCGCACAGATGCATGGCTTCGCACAGTATCTCAAGCCCCACTGGGATCAGCTCACCCAGGAGCGAATTGATGCTGCGGATCTCCAGGTCATCATGTATCCCCCAATCCTTGAGCAGATCGAGCAGTCCTTCCAAATCTCCACTTCGTATGAGGTGTGGGACATTCCTGATGTTGATGATGTTTATCCAGGGATGACACTCACGGGGGAAGACATTGTAAAGACGACGGATGTCATCTTTGTCCGTC
>DAIDIX010000129.1 GCA_027451645.1 Candidatus Dormiibacterota bacterium
GTATTCCCCACGCTCCTCCGGAAGAGGGTGTCTCCAGTGAATGCCCATCCATTCCACTCGTACGTGACAGATCCAGGTGTATGCCCTGGAGTTGGAAGAACAGTGAACGACCCGCCACTCCACTCGAGCGAGCTTCGTGCAGCAAGATCCTCTGTTGCCTCATACGATGCAGCAGGATTCCAGGGAAATCCCCGTGCACTCCAGTCAATGTCGAGGAGTGGAAGGTCTCCCGAGTGGTAGGCAATGCGTGGATCATGTGCCTGCCGAAGCTGCGGAATGCCAAAGCAGTGGTCTGGATGGGCATGTGTGAGGGCGACCAGTTCCGTACGGCAGTGCATGTCCTGAAGCCACGCGAGAACTGCATCTGTCTGGAAGCCCGGATCGATGACACAGGCAGACTCCCCGCCTTTCGCTGCAAGGAGATAGCAGTTCTCATCTGCAATCGTGTCATGGAAGCAGTAGAGGTTGAGTGTCCCGTATGTTGCGATTTCGGAAGTGTCCCCACTCATGAGGTGATGGCTCCCTGGCTGACAGGAAGGGCAAAGCCCACTGTACGGTGCTGCTTTGGAAGGGAAGCTGGAAGGAGTGCATGGTCGAGCACTTCCGACACATGCCGCACAGGAATGATTGTCATTGGAGCAAGGAGCTCCTGGTCAATCTCTGCAAGATCCTGCATGTTCTTTTCCGGAAGGATGAATGTCATGATGCCACTCCTTCTCGCAGCAAGGAGCTTGTCCTTGATGCCCCCAACAGGCAGTACCTGGCCCCGGAGAGTGACTTCCCCAGTCATTGCAAGGTCCCGTCTGACTGGACGCTTTGATGCAGTGCTCATGAGTGCTACGACAATGGTCACGCCAGCTGACGGGCCATCCTTCGGAATGGCTGCCTGTGGCACATGCACATGGAATCCGACACCATCAAAGAATCCCTTCTCGACACCATACTCGTCTGCATGTGCCCGCACCCACGAGAGGGCAGTCCGTGCAGACTCCTCCATCACTTCTCCGATCTGGCCCGTGAGGGTGAACCCCGCACTTCCCTGGATGGCAATGGACTCAACCGTCACAATGTCGCCACCAACTTCGCTCACGACAACTCCCGTGACTGTGCCAACCTCATCCTCATCACGTGCTTCGCCGAAGAAGTACCGCTTCGGTCCAAGGAAGTCCTCAAGAAGTGCAGCAGTAACGGTGATGCGCTTCCTGCCTGTTGTCTCGAGGAGTTTGGGGACCTTCCGTGCAATTGCTGCAAGGGAGCGGTCAAGCTGGCGGACACCAGCCTCATGAGTGTATGAGTGGATCACTTCCCCGATGACATCATCGGGAATGCGGAGTTCTCCTGGAGAAAGGGCATGTTCACGGAGCTGGCGTGGAAGGAGATGCTGTGTAGCAATGGCACGCTTCTCCTCCTCGGTATACCCGCTGATCCTGATGATCTCCATCCTGTCACGGAGAGCAGGCATGATGGTCTCCATCATGTTCGCTGTCGTGATGAAGAGGACATCGGAGAGGTCATAGGGGATTTCGAGGTAGTGATCCCGGAACTCGAAGTTCTGCTCAGGATCGAGGACTTCGAGCAGTGCTGCTGAGGGATCTCCACGGAAATCGGCGCCAATCTTGTCGATCTCGTCGAGCATGATGACGGGATTTGTCGTTCCAGCCTGTCGCATGGACTGGAGGATTCTCCCAGGAAGTGCGCCTATGTACGTTCTGCGGTGGCCACGGATCTCAGCCTCATCACGGACACCCCCAAGGGAGAGCCTGATGAATGGCCTGTCAAGTGCAGTGGCAATGCTCTTCCCGAGCGATGTCTTTCCAACGCCTGGAGGACCGACAAAACAGAGAATGGGAGTATGGAGCTTTCCTGATGCCCTGTTCTTCACCTTCCCGGACTCGCGCTCGAGTTCAAGCCGCTGGAGAATGCGCTGCCGTACTGCAAGCCACTCAAGGATGCGGTTCTTCACCTTCGTGAGTCCGTAGTGATCCCGGTCAAGCACTGCCTGTGCATCAGTGATGGCAACGGCCTTCTCGGGAGCGTGATCCCATGGAAGATCGAGAACCAGGTCAATCCACGACCGCACGATTCCCACTTCTGGCGACATCGTGGGTATCTGCTCAAGCCGGTTGAGTTCCTTCAGCACACGGTGCCTGACCTCTTCCGGTAGGGGAAGACTGTCGATACGGCTCCGTGCATCCTCCTCCTCATCCTCACGGTCACCAGAGATCTCGTTGAGCTCCTTCCTCAGTGCCTGCAGCTGTTCACGGAGAATGTGCTCACGCTGCGTGTTGTTCATTGTGCGCTGGACATCCTCAGTGATCTTCGCCCGAAGCTTTGCCACCTCAAGAAGCCGTCCATAGATGGGAAGAAGTGTGGTGAGTCGCCGGGATGTCCTCGTCTCCTGGAGAAGGTCAATCTTCGCCTCCAGCGGGATTTCCGGTGCTGCGGCTGCATAGTCCGCAATTGCGGAGGGATCATCCTCCCTCGCAAGTGCGACTGCCATGTCCGGAGTGACACCACCACCAGCAGCAACATACTCGCTGAACATCTGCTTGATGCTTCCTGCTGCAGCTTCTGCCTGGGTATCGGGAGCTGGCTCATCAGGAACGAGATCCGCAGTTGCGAACCATGCATCACCCTCGGCCCTGATGGAGCGGATGCGTACCCGCTGCTGTCCCTCGACAAGTGCCTGGGCTGCGCCTGCAGGAAGGCGCCTGAATGCACCGACTGCAGCAACAATTCCAACTGGATAGAGTGATTTCTTCGTGATCTCCTCACCCTCGGGACTGCGCTGGATGGCAAGAATCACCTGGCTCTGGTCAGAAACCGCAGTCTCGAGAGACCCCACAGACCTCGTCCGTGCTGCTGCAAGGGGAGCAATCTGCCGTGGGAAGACGACATTGTCCCGAAGGGGGATGAGGGGAAGGAGGAGACGGGTGTCCTCGAGCCAGGTGTCGAGATGGTCCTCCTCGGGCCTGTTCTTCCTGCGTCGAGATGCAGGAGTTTCACTGTTGGGTGTGGATGCTGTAGTCATGTTCCCTCAGGATACCGTGTTGCTGAGGATCGAAACCTCCCTGATCGGAGAGGATGCTACAGCATCATTCCTGTAGGGATGCACTCACGGATGAACTGGGCAGAATGCATGATGCGTGCACCAGCCCTTCGCATCTCCTCGAGTGCTCTTCTCCCATCTCCTGGTGTGACATTCACTGCACGGATTGCATCATCGAGCACAGTCACGGTGTAGCCAAGCCGGAGAGCATCCCGCACTGTTGCAAGGACGCAGTAGTCTGTTGCGAGTCCACCGATGACAAGTTCCGTGATGCCCTGCTGCTGGAGGAGCTCATGGAGATGTGTTCCATCGAAGCCGGAGTATGCATCCGCACCTCTTGCAGTTCCCTTGTCCACCACGGATCCCGCGAGTGCTGCGATCGCGGGATGGAGTTCAGCTCCCCGTGTTCCTGCAACACAGTGCGGAGGCCAGGTTCCCCCGTACGGTGTGAAGCTCACATGGTCCTCAGGATGGTAGTCCCGTGTTGCCACGACACAATCACAGTGGGAGGCCACTGCCTGAAGCGGCGCGATGACATGGTCTCCATCCGGGACTGCAAGACTCCCGCCAGGAAGAAAATCATGCTCAACATCAACACAGATGAGTGCCCGCTTCATGATGCCACCACTGGTGTCCGGTGGAGACGAAGCTGAACATGTTCTGCCATGAGTTCCTCCTTGAGATCTGTCAGTGCTCCACTGAGCTGCACACCAAAGGTCCTCGTCGGATGGGGAAGGCGGAGCTCAGGAGGAAGCTCAGCCATCATCGCAGCACATCTGCTCCGGATAGCGGAAAGTGAGGGGGAAGGACTGCAGCATGTTCCATGCTCCACAACCCGCTCGAGCAGGGGTGTCCCGGGAATATTCTCCCCGACAAGACTGACAGTGTCATGCCAGGCATCCTGCCGGAAGATCGCATGCATGCCAGGATTTGTTGCCTTCTCCTGCGAGCATTTCATGAGGGGCACCCACCTGCCATGCATCTCCTGTGCCACAAGCTTGTACACCCCACTGAGGTTCGGAGCATCAGCAGATGTTCCAAGCATGGTGCCAACACCGAATCCATCGATTGGGGCTCCCCTGTCAAGGATGTCTGCAATGCGGTACTCGTCGAGATCGCTTGATGCAATGATGCGTGCAGCCGTCATGCCTGCTGCATCGAGCATTCTCCTCGCGAGCATGGAATGCTCGACAAGATCCCCTGAGTCAATGCGGATGCCCTGGAGCGGAATGCCAGTCGACTGCGATGCAGCAATGGCATGCTCAATTCCAGTGCGCACATCATACGTGTCGACAAGGAGCACTCCACTCGTCGGAAACTCCCGGAGGAATGCAGCAAAGGCCTTCTCCTCGCCATCCATGCCGTATGACAGCACGAAGTGGTGGGCCATGGTGCCTGTTGTCGGAATCCCAAGCTCACGTCCTGCCTCCACTGTTGCAGTGCCTGCAGCTCCCCCTATCCAGGCTGCACGGGCAGTGGGGACACCAGCACCCACTCCATGAAGCCGTCGAAGGGAGAAGTCCCAGACATCCCGGCCCGAAGCTGCATCGACAATCTTCCTGGTCTTCGAGGCAATCATCGTCTGGTGGGTCACGATGGCAACGAGTGCACTCTCGACAAGTGTTGCCTCAATGCGTGGAGCAATGATCCGCAGCAGCGGCTCCCCTGCTCCAAGCGGTGTACCCTCGGGAACAGCATCGACACTACCGGTGAAGCGGAGATTCCGAAGATATGCGAGGAATGCGGGATCATACCTGCCCCCTGCTGCAAGGTAGGAGAGGTCATCCTCACTGAAGGAGAACGATCCAAGAAATGTCAGCACATCATGCAGGCCACACGCGACAAGATATCCCCGCTCCCTCGGCAGCGAGCGGACAAAAAGCTCGAAGGCAACTGGCCCCGTATCTCCCTGTCTCCAGAAGGACTGGGACATGGTGAGTTCGTATTCGTCACAGAGCAGGGCTCCCGCCATGGCAGGTCTCCTTTAGGTCAATTTTACCCAAATACTGTACCACATACTGCGCACGGGAAACCGTCATGCTCCTGTCGAGTGGGGGGCCTTTCGGGCAGGGATGCGGGATCTCCTCTCACTCCATGATGGTGTGGAGTCGATGAATGCATAGCAGTCTGCTGGACGGCCCGACCTGCCGAGCACCCTCCCTCCTGTGCGCTGCACGAGTCCCGAGGCGATGAGCTCCCGCCGGAAGTTCGAGGGCTCATACTGCATTCCGCTGATCTCCTCAAACACATGCCGTGCCTCAGGCATCGTGAACTCCCGGGGGAGAAGTCCGACTGCAATGTTCGAATACCAGAGCTTTCCCCGAAGGCGGTCAACACCATCACGGATCATGGAATCGTGATCAAATGCAAGTGCAGGCGGGGAGGAGACAGGCCACCATTTTCCTGCATCCCCATGGGGATGATGCTCACCGTCTCCGTAGCCATGGAGACTGTGTGCAGGAATGAGTGCAAGGTACGCGATTGCTGCAATCCATCCACGGGGATCGCGTCCAGGTTCTGCATACGTCTTCAGCTGCTCAAGATAGATGTCGCCGACACCTGTCTTCTCTGTGAGCTTCCGCTGTG
>DAIDIX010000130.1 GCA_027451645.1 Candidatus Dormiibacterota bacterium
GAGGAAGATGGAGAGAGAGGATTCATCCCGATTGGGCAGCGCATTCGGAGAAACCGGAAAGGTATGGAGGAATGCGTCATGCGGATAGGGATACTGACAGGGGGCGGGGACTGTCCTGGACTCAATGCAGCACTTCATGCTGTGGTGCTCACTGCCATGGTGCACCATGACACGGTCATCGGATTCCATCATGGATGGCGGGGCGTTGCGAATGGCGAGTTCGAGGAGCTGACCCGAACCCGTGTACGGGGCATCATTCAGCAGGGAGGCACTATCCTCGGGACAGCCAGGTTCCATCCCCATGAGCATGAGGGTGCAGTGGAAGCTGTGCTGGCGACACTCAAGGCACAGAAGATTGATGCAGTCATTGTGCTTGGTGGGGACGGGACACTCAATGCCTCGTTTGAGCTCACAAAACTGGGGGTCCCTGTCATCGGACTGCCGAAAACCATTGACAATGATGTGTCAGGAACGGAGCAGTGTCTTGGACACGATACTGCAGTCGCAATAGCGACAGAGGCTATTGACCGGGTGCATACGACAGCAGAGAGCCATGACCGCCTCATGGTTGTCGAGGTCATGGGCAGGATGACAGGCTGGATTGCAGTCGAGAGCGGCATTGCAGCAGGCGCTGATGCAATTCTCATTCCGGAAAATCCTGTAACGATTGACAGTGTTGTGGATGCGCTCCAGCAGCGTCACCAGAGAGGAGCGAATTCCTCCATCGTTGTCGTTGCAGAGGGAGCCAGGGTAGGGAATACGGACATTGAGGAAGTGCCAACAGGCTGGCCACAGCTTGTTGGGTCTCCTGTCGGAGCAGAGGTGAGCAGGACACTTGCGAAGAGGACAGGATTTGAGACCAGGCTCACTGTACTTGGCCATGTCCAGCGTGGAGGAGAACCCACTGCACGGGACCGCATCCTTGCTGCCAAGCTTGGAGGGGCTGCAGTCTCCTACCTGCATGAGGGACTGACAAACGTACTCATTGCAGGCATTGGAGATGGCATCCGTCCCGTCCCACTCACGGAAGTCACGAAGGGCACGAGAACGGTACCTGAGGATCTTCGGCAGCTCGCACTGCTTCTCACTGTCGTGTAAGGTCCGCTCCCGATCGTCTGGGGACTGGAGTCAGGCCAGCAGGCGGAAGGTGTGGGACCAGAACACCCGAGAGGACAACGACACCGCTACACCCGATCCAAGCCGACTTCGTGTGCACCGCCCACGATATCACTGAACATCTCTCTTCGACGCTGCAGGAAGCATCGCTTTCGTGTCCCACGCCTTCCTTGCTTTCCATTCTCCCGCGAAATCCCGTGGAGTCAATGAGCACCGGGGTATTGTTACACAGCAGAGGCATTCCAGCTGGCAGGAAGCTCTGCCTCAGGGGTTCCTGGGGTCAGAACAATGTCTGTTTCTCCTGTGAGGAGTGCGCGGACAATGTGGCGTGCAACGAACTCGGGTGAGTGGCCAGCAGCAGCAAGCCCCGCACCTCGGGACTGGACGCTGCCGTTCCGGAGGAGATTCTCGTGGAAATGGGTTCGTGTAAGGAAGGGGTAGATGAGGGATACAGCAATGCCATCTGCTGCACACTCAGCGCGGGCTGCCTGGGAGAGCATGTTGAGAGCAGCCTTCGAGGCAGCATAGCCACCAAAACCTGCTGGTATCATGCGGGTTGTGCCAGAGCTGATGTTGACGATGGCTCCATGATGAGCGCTGCGCATGTGGGGCAGCACTTCCTGCATGGCAATGAGCGGTCCAATGACATTGAGCTCGAAGATGGCACGGAGATCATCGGGGTCAATAGCCTCGATGGGAGTGTGGAGCCCCTGGCCAGCATTGTTGATGAGTGCATCGATGTGGCCAAACTCCCCGATTGCCCGTGCAACGAGGTCATGGATGGAGGATGCGTCAGTCATGTCTGTCACGACTGCCATGCTGCCCGGAAGCCTGGCATGAAGCTCCTCGAGCGCACTGCGGTTCCTCGATGCAAGGATGACCCTGGCATGCGCCTCTCCAAGAAGCTCTGCTGTTGCCCTGCCAATGCCGCTTGAGGCACCAGTCACGATGATGGTTGAGGAGGATGTGATGTCCATGATCCCATCCTACGTCGCCTGGGGAGCAGCTGGTTCCTGGGGTGAATCCCTGCGGGCTTCGAGCTTTGCGACTGCATCGAGATGGTCTTCCGTGATGTGCGTGATGAGAAGGAGCCCTGCTGTGGCTACGATAATTCCGATCACGGCACTCTCAACAATCACAAACGGCAGGTACCGTTCCGGATCCCGGTAGTTCAGCAGTGCTACTGCAACGGTGGGCAGAGCTGCAATTCCCTGGATCAGGTAGGCTGCCCAGAAAAGACCCTTCCACGGAGCACCCCTGTGGATTCCAGGACGGAAGCAGTCCTGGATGCAGAAGTACGGAAGAACGAAGTTGGCAAATGGTATGAGCCAGCTGAGGACTCCCCAGTATGGTCTGAAGGTTGCTGGATAGCCGAGCAGTGCAGCAGTATCCATGCTCCGGTACAGCCAGATGAAAAGGCATATCTCCACAGTGAGACTCACGAGATCAAAGAGATCAAGGAGCAGCTGGTAGCGGAAGAACGGGAATGCGGAGAATGCTGGGATTGCGGTGTGTGCTGATGGTGCAGTGTGCATGAGCGTGAGATCGAAGTGGAGTATCGAGCCGATGAACTCGAGCATGATCACCTGGACTGCAATGACCATGATGGCAATGCCCACCATTGCCACGGTTCCCAGGGTTTTCGTGGTGTGGATCTTCTTCCGGAGGGAAGCGAGATCGAGGGATGGTGGAGCAATGAGCGGATAGGTGTGGAGTGTCCACGTGCTTCCATCCCAGTATCGAAGCTGTGAGGGCTGCTGGGGATCCGGGTACCAGCCTTGGGGAGGGGGAGGAGTACTGCTCATCACGAAAGAATACCACTGGCAAGAACCAATTTCTGCACGATGTCCAGTTCCGGGGCAAAACGTGAGGGGTACGATACAGGGGGATACAGCCGACAGGAGGAACGGCATGCTACGGAATCCTGTACGGGGGTGGAGAAGCCTTCTCCAGTGGTGCATGTGCTGTGCAGTCGTTCTCCTCGTCCTCGGTCTTGCACCGCCTGTACTGGCCCAGGACATCTCATCGCAGCTTCCACCAGCAGTGCCAGGAAATGGGGGAGTTGTCCTTGACGGCTTCGGAGGACTGCATCCATTTGGGGGATACCACCTTGATACGTCTGGAGCTCCGTACTGGAGCGGCTTCGACATTGCACGGGCACTCCAGCTAATGCCAGGTGGAATGGGAGGATGGGTACTTGATGGGTATGGAGGAATCCACGCCTTTGGTGCAGCACCCCCCATCCAGACGCCCCGGTACATGCCAGGAGTTGATATCGCTCGGGACCTTACGGTGTATCAGGGACCACATGGAGAGGCAGGATACATGCTTCTTGGAACAGGGCAGGTCCTGCCATTCGGCAGTGCGCCGGAGATTGCTGGCTATCCGGTCTGGAACTTCGATGTTGCACGGGGACTGCTCATCTATTTCACGGATGGCGTGCCAACGGGGGGGATTGTCCTTGATGCATGGGGAGGACTCCATCCTTTTGGAAGTGCACCAGCAGGACTTGGGCTCCCATATCACTGGGGGAGGGACACGTATGTGAAGCTTCATGCAGTGGGGTCCACAGTCTACGCAGTGGGAAGCTACGGGATCGTCACAGGAATCACGGGGAATGTCACTCCGAACTGGACAGGCTATGGTGACTGGGGAAACTGGAACATCATCCGGGACATTGTGCTTGCGGGTGCCTCGGGTGGCACAGGAGGCGAGCCATCGAGTCCTGGAGCGCTTGCAAGCTGGCAGGCCTGGACTGGCACAGCACCACCACCACCTTCCGGCATCGACAACCCTGCGAATGGCAGCCAGCCTGGAGGAGTTGTTCTCGACAGCTTCGGGGGACTCCATCCATTTGGAGGCTTCCATCTCGACACATCCGGTGCTCCGTACTGGCCAGGTGTGGATGAGGCACGCTCCCTCGTTGTGAAGGCAGATGGCTCTGGAGGCTGGGAGCTTGATGCCACAGGAGTGATTCATGCGTTCGGGAATGCAGCAGCAGTCGCCTCTCCTGTCACCTGGCCAGGTGAGGATCTCGCACGCCAGATTGTGTGTACAGGGAGAGATGCGGATGGCAATGTGAGCTGCAGCACAGGATATCTTCTCGATGCATGGGGCGGAGTGCATCCATGGGGTGGAGCACCTCTGCTTCCGGATCCAAGGTACGTTGCAGGGACAGGCTGGGCTGCAGGACTTGCAGTCCATGTTGGTGGGAATGGAGTGCCTGATGGGCTCATGGTGCTCGCATCATCGGGAGCAGTGTTCACATCAGGTGATGCACCAGCACTTCCAGCACTTCCTCCTGCATACCCGGGAAAGGACATGTATCTCCAGCTCAGTGGCTGGGGATCTGCTCCGTATGCAGTCATGGAATATGGCAAGGTTGCCGATCTCTCTGGAGGAATGCTCAGTCCGTACTGGAGTGGCTATGGTGACTGGGGCAGCTGGAATGTGCTGCGGGATGTCGTGCTTGCAGAGGTCGACAACCCTTCACCATCCCCACAGCCAATGTCCGCCCAGGCAGCAGCAGCCTGGAAGAATGCTGCCTGGAATCTCATGCTTCCTGCTGCTCCAGTTCGTCAGGTGCTTCCCCTTGACTGCGAGGCAGCAGCCCTTGAGGTGGCCCTTGCTGATACGGGAAGCTCCATCTCACAGCTTTCACTGTATGCCTCAATGGCAAAGGACCCGCGGCCACCGATAGTGGAAGGGGGAACCATCATCCAGTGGGGAGACCCGTATGGTGCCTTTGTGGGAAACGTGTACGGGAGTGAGCCAGCGTACACGGGATACGGTGTCTATGCACCAGAAATTGCACGGCTTGCAACTGCATTTGGACATCCTGCAACCTTTCTTCTTGGAGGAAGTCCTGACAGGGTGTTTGAGGAAGTTTCTGAGGGGCATCCAGTCATTGTCTGGACACTCACGACATTTGACCGGGAATCACCCCATCACTGGCTTGCCTGGGATGGGAACGTTGTGCCCTGGCTCGTTGGTGAGCATGCAGTCACTGTTGTCGGTGTCCACTATGCGAGCAGCACAATCACGGTAGCGAATCCGGAGACTGGCACGTTCATGACGTTCACCATGGCATCGTTTGCATCATGGTGGCAGACATTTGGCAGCATGGCTGTCATTGTCACGTAGCTACTGGGAGGCTGCCTCCTGGCGTTTCCGTTCCCTGTTCCTGAGCGATGCGCTCAGGACACGCTTCCGCAGGCGAAGCGAAGTGGGAGTCACCTCAAGGAGCTCATCATCCGCGAGGAAGGCAAGCGCCTCCTCGAGGGAAAGAGGCTGTGCTGGGACAAGCTTGACAGTGAAATCCTCTGTCGATGACCGGATGTTCGTTTTCTGCTTCTGCTTTGTGACATTCACAGCAATGTCCCCTGGCCTCCTGTTGAGGCCAACGATCATGCCCTCATACACTGGCTCACCAGGCGCAATGAATGGTGTGCCACGTTCCTGCAGGCCCACAAGGCCATAGGCGACTGTCATGCCA
>DAIDIX010000131.1 GCA_027451645.1 Candidatus Dormiibacterota bacterium
TGGACATCCCTCCCTGATGAGGTGGCGAGCCGCATCAATATCGATGAGGAGCGGAGCGCCCTCCTCATTGCCCGCGACCGCTCCGGCATGCAGAAGCGTGCTGCAGTCTGCACCATTGATGCATAGCATGGCTGGGGAGCCTGTCGTTCGGGATGCTGCCGATGCGGACAATCCTGGTCTCCTGGAGCTTGCCCGTTCCTGTCCAATGGTAGGAGACATCGCCATCTGCATCGAGCGTGATCCAACATTCGCTACGCTCAATGCCCTGGAGGGGACACGGTTCAGGATTGGTGTCGTTGCCAAGGGGGACCATATTGCAGGAGCAATAGCTGTGGCCTGGCGCACAGTCATGCTCAATGGCAAACCAACAGAGATCACCTATGTTGGAGACTTCAAGGTTGCCCCTTCCCACAGGGGAGATGGCACTGCTGACGCACTTTCCCGCTGGGCAGAGGAAGTGTGTCTTGAGGATGGAAGAAATCTCCCTTCATTTCTCACAATCCTCTCGGGAAACGCGTCCATGCACCGGCGTCTTGCTGGTCCAAGGGGACTGCCTGAACTCATCCCAAGACAAACCATCCGCAATGCCTCCTGCATCGCATACCGCACCCGAACCTACTCGGGACCACTCCTTGTGGATGGAGCACGGGAGGAAGATGCGGATGAGATGGATCGTCTCTGGAATGGGATTTCCCCTTCCTACCACCTCATGCGGGTATATCAGGGAAACTCCCTGGCTGCATGGATAGCTGCAGCACCATCGCTTGGAATGCAGGACTTCATTCTGGCCCGCGACCGGGATGGTACACTTCTCGGCTTTCTTGGCCTCTGGGAGCAGACATCGTTCAAGCGGCTCCGCATCACGTCATACTCGCGACAAATGGACTTCGTCCGGCATCTTTACAACGGATATGCCCGCATTACCCATGGCTCCCTTCTTCCAGGAAACGGTGCCATCCTGCCACAGCTCAATGCAGTAGCATGCTGCATTCCCCAACACCGTTCCGATGTGCTCAGTGCACTCCTTGCAGAAGCGAACAACAGATGCCGGAAAAAGGGCTTCATCTTCTTCAACATCGGCATTGCTGCTGGAAGTCCCCTCCTCCGGGCCCTTGCTGGCTATGCACCACAGTTCACCGATATCGATGTCTGTGAAGCAGTCCCGAATGGTGGAGCTCCCCGCATCCTCGATGACCTCCTCTTTCACCACGAGATTGCCCTTGTCTGAACCAGCTGCACTGCGAACTACCTCACTCACGCTCCCTGTCCTTCTTGCAGCAGCATTCATGGAGCTCATGGACGTGAGCATCCTCAATATCGCTCTCCCCCGTCTCTCGAGGGGCCTGCATGCAACTGGACCGGAGCTGCAGTGGATCATCGCTGGATACTCCATGCTATTTGCCACTGTACTCATTACTGCTGCACGCCTTGGCGATCTGCATGGAAGACGCCGTGCATTCCAGTGGGGAATGGTGCTCTTCATGATGGCCTCTGCAGGCTGCGGCCTTTCCCCGAATGCAACAGTGCTTATTGTCATGCGGATGCTCCAGGGACTTGGAGGTGGTGTCATGATGCCACAGATTCTTTCCATTATCCAGGTGGAGTTTCCCGGAGGTGAGCGGCTCAGGGCACTTGCCATGTACGGTGCTGCAGGTGGGCTTGCGACAGTCATTGGGCCCTTCATTGGCGCCCTTCTCATCCGGCTGGATCCTCTAGGAAGCGGCTGGCGGTCAATCTTTTTCGTGAATGTCATCATTGGCATAGCTGCACTTGGCCTCACCTGGAGTGCAGTTCCCGAATCGAGATCGCGATCACCACTCTCCCTCGACATTCCAGGAATGCTGCTTCTTGGTGGAGCTGCTGTCTCGCTCTTTGCACCCTTCATTGCAGCTGGAAACGGCACATGGACAGCTGCAGACAGTGCTGCTGCCTGTACTGGAGGAATGCTCCTTGTCGCGCTCCTCGTCTACGAATATCGTGCAGGTAGTCGAGGCAGGACTCCCGTTCTCGATCTCACACTCTTCGGCATACGAAGCTTCCGCTGGGGCATTCTTGCAAGCTTCCTTTTCTTCTCCACAATTGCCGCATTTTTTCTTGCTGCAACGATCTACCTCCAGGTTGCGCTCCGGTTCAGTGTCCTCCATGCTGGACTCACTGGCCTCCCCTACTCGATAGGGATTGTCATTGGCGCATCTGCAGCTTCGGCCCTTGGGGCGAGGCTGCAAAGGAAGCTCCTTGTAGCAGGTGCACTCGGAATGGCAGGGAGCATGATCCTCCTCTCCTGGACAGTGCAGGCTGCAGGGAGCCATGCCACCTCGTTCGACTTCGTTCCCGGCCTGCTTCTCGGTGGAGTGTCCATGGGCTGTCTTGTCGTTCTCCTCATCGACTTTGTGCTTGCGGATATACCTCAGGACAGGGCAGGTGCAGCATCAGGAATTGCCAACCTCATGCAGCCTGTGGGCGGAGCTGCAGGAATTGCAGTAATCGGCGGACTTTTCTTCGGCATTCATGCAGATGGTGCGCCGTACCGCTCAGCGTTCACAGCCGTCCTCGCAGTGGAAGCAGGAGTGCTGCTCCTTGTTGCAGCATCGCTCTTTCTACTTCCATCCCGAATCCAGGATCATGATCTCCCTGAGGGAAGCCCCCCCGAGTTCACTCCTGACAGCTAGCTTTCCTTTCGATGCTCACCTGCTCTCCCTGCAGGAAGCACTGCCTCCAGGTGAAACCTGCTTGTTAGCTCACCTGCATCTCATCACGTGAGGACTGACTGTTCAGCAGTGTCCTACAGCCCAACTGCTGTATTCCTCATGAGGGGACGGGCAAGCTTCCAAAGCTCCTCCTCGGATACCCTGGGAGTGCCGAGAAGATGTTCTTTGGATCGTTCCACTGAGGTCGAGATGAGTTCAGGGAGATCCCTGATGAACCTCGTGCAGTCTGCTTCCCGAACTTCCCGGTAGATGGCAAACTGGTCCGTGCGCCGGAGAAAGGCCCGGTATCCATGGATGCTGAAGGTTGCCCGACGGATCCTGGGAAACCTCCGCATGAGCAGCAAAGGCGCACCATCCGGGTTCGGAGCACGGCGATATTCCGTTCCACCCACCAGGATCGGATCATTCACCCAGAGATTTCGTGCAATCCCCTCAGCTGTTTCCTGGAGGGACTTCTGCTCCAGCGTGGTCATGGTCAGTGCAGGTTTCATGGGATCTCCAGTGTGAGGCTCACAGGACAATGGTCGCTTCCAAGAAGTGATGGATGGATGTCTGCAGCAACCACCATTTCACGGAGTGATTCCGAGACAAGGAAGTAGTCAATGCGCCATCCTATATTCCGTTCCCGCGACTTTGCGAAGGGTGCCCACCAGGTGTAGTAGCCATTTCCCTGATGGAACATACGGAAAGTGTCGACAAATCCCGCATCGACAAGAGTCTCGAAACCCTCGCGTTCCTCATCCGTGAAACCCTTCTTGCCAGCATTCGCAGCAGGATTAGCAAGGTCATCCGGCATGTGGGCAACATTGAGGTCGCCACAGATGATGACGGGTTTCCTCTCCTGGAGCCTCCGGACGTACGCAGTGAATGCTGGATCCCACTGCTTCGCACGGAGTGGCAGTCTCGAGAGATCTTCCTTGACATTTGGCGTATATACAGTCACAAGCAAGAACGCAGGATATTCAGCAGCAATGATCCGTCCCTCATTGTTGGGATTGCCGTAGGCATCTCCCGTGACACCATACTTCTCCACAACGTCTTCTGGAAAATTCTTTACTGTTTCCCCAAGGGACATGCGGGAGAAGATTGCTGTTCCGGAATATCCCTTCTTCTCTGCTGCATTCCATGAGATTTCGTAGCCATCGAGGGCAAGATCGACATCCTGCTGCTGAGCCTTTGTCTCCTGCAAGCAGACGATGTCCGGTTCAAGTGCCGCAAGAAACGGATGGAGCTGCTCTTTCCGCATGACAGCCCTGATGCCATTGACATTCCACGAAGCAAGCTTCACGACCATGGAAAACTCCTGATGTAGTGCACCGTGCACTCCATTGTTGCATGCCGTCCCTTCTTTCCGGAGGGGAGGCATCTACCTCTTCTGCATGCAAAAGAAGCACAACATCCATTGACGGTTCCCAAGCAACTCCATAGGATCGACATGGATGATCCTTCGACAATATGTACGTACTGGTGCTGCTCTCACACTCGCGAGCCGGCCCTGAGACTGCATCCCTACTATTCCCCTGGGACACGTACGATATGAGCATGGAACGAGTTGGCTTCAGTCCTTCCTTTGTGAGAATGTCACAGCGTCTCACACCAAAGGATGGATTCACTGTGGAAGAAGCACACAATGCCACAAGAGTTTCCTGTGGCATAACCTGTGTTGCTGCAGTGCTCCTGCAGGATGGTGTGGCTCTCCACGGTGGGCTGGGAGCCCTGTTCCGGAAAGCATATGCGCCAGAGATGTATGTGGAGGGTGTGGGCTGGAAGCACTCTGCACTTGCACAGATCGCAGAAATGCACGGGAGACCAGCTGCAGCTCTCGATCTCAAGGGAGATGCATCACGCATTGTGCGCCTGCTGCAAGAAGGCAATGTAGTGATTGCCTCAGTTTCACGACATCTCGCAACAGACAGAAAAGGGGGCCATCTTGTGCTCCTTACAGGAGTGGATCTTGAGGGAGACGTTCCTCTTGCCTTCCATATCCTTGATCCTGATGATGATGGATGGACCTCCCCAACAGTTCCCACTGAACGTCTCCTTGCAAGCTGGACTGGACGTGTGATTGCCATTGCACCGCAGACACGGCACATCACTACCCATCACATTGCTGGCCCAGCACGAGGTACAGAGGGCATCTGCTGATGGAGTTCCAGAACTTCACTACCGATGACTGCATTGCTGCCATTGAACGGGAAGCTTCACTCATATCCCAGCGTGCAGGGCACATGCTGCTTGATGCTCCAGTTCCCACCTGTCCTGGATGGACTGTCCGCCACCTTCTTGCTCATCTCATCCATGTCCACGCATGGGCAGCCAACTACGTCACCTCTGGAAGCACCTCACAGCTCCCAGAGTACTCGGAGGAGGAGATCTACACTACACGACCAGTGGACGAGGAGCTCATCCCAGTCTTCTCTGCTGGAGCATCCCATCTTGTGGGTGCACTCCGGAATGCACCTGCAGATCTTCACTGCTGGACGTTCCTTCCTGCACGAACACCCCTCCACTTCTGGGCACGTCGTCAGTGTCATGAAACAGCAATCCACAGGGCAGATCTCGAAGGAATTGAAGGTACCCATGCAGACATTCCTTCATCCCAGGCTTGTGATGGCATAGATGAACTCCTCACAGGATTCCTGAGCCTCCGGAAGAACCTCCCTGCAACTGCACCAGGCATGCTCCTTGCACTTTCTCCTGTGGATGTGGAGAGGAGATGGCAGGTACTCCTTGAAGGAAGGAAATGCACTCTGCTGCAGCACCCCACGACTGCTGAATGCACAGTGTCAGGAACGAGCTCTGACTTGTTCTTCCTGCTCTGGAACAGAATGTTGGCTGATGCTGGAAGGGTGGAGATCCATGGAGATTCCTCTGCACTTGACAGGTGGAAAGCCACCAT
>DAIDIX010000132.1 GCA_027451645.1 Candidatus Dormiibacterota bacterium
TGCACACATCATTGCGGCATATCTTGGAAGGCTGCATGATGTCCGGGATGATGGAGATGTGGCAGTTGTTGCCATGCGGAAACTTGCACTTCTCGCACGGCATGCCACAGTGCCACGCTATGCCTCCAGGATTGCTGCAGGGTGGCCATCTCCTGCGGATGACTATGTCGACAAGGGCCTCGACTTCAATGAGCATCTCGTGCAGCACAAGGCAGCGACCTTCGTGCTGACAGTATCAGGACACTCCATGACAGGAGCGGGAATCTTCGATGGGGATGAGATCATTGTGGATCGAGCATTGACTCCAAGAAGCGGAGATGTGGTTGTTGCAGTCATTAGTGGGGAACTCACAGTGAAGCGGCTCCGCTTTGAGGGGAAGAGGGTGATCCTTATGCCAGAGAATCCCTCCTATCAGCCAATTACGCTCCATGAGGACGAGGAACTTGAAATTTTCGGCGTCGTGACACGAGTGCTCCATGTCCCATGATGGAGCTTCACCAGTCAGAACGCCGGTTTGCACTTGTGGATGTGAATGCCATGTATGCATCGTGCGAGAGGGTATTCCGTCCGGATCTCAATGGGAAGCCGGTCGTGGTCCTCTCGAACAATGATGGCTGCGTGGTAACGCGGTCTGCGGAAGTCAAGGCGCTCGGGATACCGATGGGGATCCCGTGGTACCAGATTCAGGAGCTTGCCAGGAAACACCACATAGTTGCCTTCTCAAGCAACTATGAGCTCTATGCGGATATGAGCAACCGGTTTGTCGAGGTTCTTTCGCAGTTCAGTGCGGATGTCGAGGTATACAGCATCGATGAGGCATTTCTCGGATTGTGGGGCATGCAGCATGAGGGAACCGCATACGGGAAGGAGATTAGGCAGCGCGTGCGACAGTGGACAGGGCTTCCTGTCTGTGTGGGGATAGGGAGCACGAAGACACGGGCAAAACTTGCGAATCATATTGCGAAGAAGGATGGTGCATGGGGAGGCGTGTGCGATCTTGAGGCATGTACTCAAGAGGAGCAGGATGTGCTGCTGGAACGCATTGAGGTTGGGGATGTGTGGGGAGTGGGATACCGGCTCAAGAAACGTCTTGCTGCATGCGGGATTGTCACAGCAAGGGACCTTCGCGATGCAGATCCTGCAGCCATCCGGAAGACATACTCCGTCATTCTCGAGAGGACGGTACGCGAACTCAGGGGCCAGTCGTGTCTCGATCTTGAGCATGTGAGGCCAGTGAAGCAGGAGATCATGTCATCAAGGTCATTCGGAAAGGGGATTACTGCACTTGAGGAGCTGCAGGAGGCAGTTGCAACATATGCGAGCAGGGCAGCAGAAAAGCTCCGGAAGGATGGTAGCCGGGCTGGTGCAGTCCGGGTCCACATCATGACGAACCAGTTCCGCCTTGACCAGCCGCAGTACGGGAGAAGCCATATTGTCACACTGGGCGAGCCCACGGATGATACAGCGCAGCTCATCACTGCAGCACTTCGGGCACTGGAGCAGATCTACCGTCCCGGATATACCTACATCAAGGCAGGAACACTGCTCATGAACCTTGTGCCCAGGGGACATGAGACACGGATGCTCTTTGCAGATGATGTGGAACGAGAACGCAGGAGTGCGCTCATGCAGATCATGGATGGCATCAACATCCAGTGGGGAAGAAACAGTGTCGGCATAGGAGTGGCTGCATTCCGTGGAGGGAGACGCTGGACCATGAAGCGTGGAAGCAA
The DNA here is from genome assembly GCA_027451645.1 of Candidatus Dormiibacterota bacterium. GTDB lineage: Bacteria > Chloroflexota > Dormibacteria > Aeolococcales > Aeolococcaceae > JAJZLL01. Next base: position 1,734 of record DAIDIX010000132.1, read on the forward strand.
GTCTCCCAACTACACGACGAGCTGGAAGCAGCTCGCAGTTGCTCATGCATGAGGCGAGGACAACTGTGACGCAGATGCGATGAAGCATGGGGAGACCCATGATAAGGTGAGCGGGGAAGGGGGCAGGATGGGAAATGCCGGTGAGTGCAAACGAAGTTGATGAGAAGTCCCAGCAGGGGGGTGACAGGCCAGAGGAGCCGTCCCGGGAGACCTCGAGCCGGAAGCTTGGTGCACAGATCCGCTCCGCTGCAAGTACATGCATCTTTCCAGCAATCCTCTGGATGGTGATCAGGTGGAAAGGGGGGGAAGGACTGCTGTGGTTCATGGGGGGGATAGTCTTCCTATCCGGAATTGCATGGCTCTACGTATATGACAACCTCTCTGCGATTCTTATCCGCCCAGCAGGAGGAGCACATGACAATGACATGCTCAGGCGGGTGGTAGATCTGCTGTGCTCGAGAGCGAACCGACCAAAGGTGCAGGTGCATGCAGTGCCAGAAATACTCCATATGCGGTATCAGGCATGTGCAGTGTCAAAGCCGTCACCTGGACAGGTCTTTGCTACAGATGGACTCGTCGAGCAGCTGACTGAGGATGAACTTACTGCAGTTCTTGCCCACGAACTCTCGCATATTTGGTTCAATGCACGAATCTGGATGGTGCTCATAGGAGTATGGAGCCTTGCAGCAAATCTCATCCTCATCTGGGGGGAGGCTGTTGCATTGGCAGGAAGACATTTCACTGCTGGACCGTTCTGGTATTCCATTCCTCTCCTCATTCTGCTCATGGCAGCAGGGCGACCGCTGCTCAGTCTGCCAGCCCTTGCCATCCACAGACACATGGAACGTCAGGCAGACGAGATGGCATGCACTCTGGGCTGTGAAGGAAGCTGCCTTGCACTGGCACTGTGGGTGACGAGTGCAAATGAGCTTGCATATCGACGCAAAAAGACGCTCCCAGGCTTTCTTGCAGCACCGAAGCGCCGTTCATGGACTGCGGAACATCGTGAACAGGTTCTGCAGAAGATGGCACGCCAGGACATGGGAATCCACGCCATATTGGAATACCTCATAGCGCTATTTCAGGATCATCCCTCCCTACGTGAGAGGACACAGTACCTCCTCGATGAGGAATGAAGCGAGAGAGAGCAGGAGACGAAACGTACGATGTGTGGACGATTTGCATACTACGAGACAGAGGACATTGAGGAGCGCTTTCACGTAACAAGGAAATCTGGGCTGCATGTAGGGGCAAGCTACAATGTTGCACCGGGTCAGAGTGTGCCTGTCATTCACAATGTTGCTGGAGATGTTGTTATCGAGGGCATGCGCTGGGGCTACCTTCCTTCCTGGGCAAATGATGAGCGGTTTGGATACAAAATGATAAACGCGCGAGATGACTCTGTAGAGGAAAAGCCTGCGTGGAGAGGTGGATTGCGCAATGGGCGCTGTCTTGTTCCCGCAAACGGCTTCTTCGAATGGAAAGCCCTCAAGACAGGGAAAGGAAAGCAGCCGTATTTCATACGTTTGCGAGGACAATCGACATTTGCCATGGCAGGGGTCAGCAATGTATGGCTCGCTCCCAATGGACGTGAGATTCCCACATTTGCCATTATCACCACTGCTGCATGCAGTGAGATGATGGCCATTCATGACCGCATGCCTGTCATCGTTTCCAGGGAGGAGGAATCATCCTGGCTCGCGAGCGATGCATCTGTGGAGAGGCTCCGTTCAATTATGCGACCTCGTGAGTGGCGACTAGAATGCATTCCTGTAGGGCGTGATGTGAACTCGGTTCGCAACAACGCTCCAGCTCTCATTGAACGACACGACACCCAGTAGCAGAGTCTCTGAAATGGGCAGCTCCACTAAGCTCGAAATGCTGCGTTCTGACGTCTCAATGTACTTGAGAGGCTGAGGGAATTTCCTCATGCTGTCTGAACGTTGCAGTGACGACTGCGATATATAGTGCAATGACCGGCAGAAATGGGAGATTCCAGGCCTGAAGTGGAAGCCAGTGATGGGTGCTGAGCGCAACATAGGAATCCGTTGCAAGGAGAGGAAAAAGGATCTCGAATCCTGCGATGACCAATAAGAAAAATGTCCGTGCTGTTGCACTGCTGAAGCTGGAATTGCCAGTGAAGAGAACTGGCACGAGAGTGATGAGTGTCAAGGTGAGGAGTGTGTAGTGGGGATACCATGAGATTGCACCAGCCATGAGGATTGCCATGACTGTGAGGCCAAACTGCAGCTCCCGTGCACGTGAACTGCTGCTGCCAAGGCGGAGGAGTGCAGCTACGAGGGTTACGAGTGTGGCTAGGGCAAAGAGCAGTGTGAGGAGGGAGATTGCTGGGAGGGGATGATCAATGTAGACCACGGAGTGGTTGAAGAGACGGTTGATGACACCATTGAAGTTCTGGTTCTGGATCCATCCGTTCTGACCGGAGAGTTCGGGAAGCAGTTTTGTGAACCAGAAGTATGTTGGCTTCCATCCAAGAGCAGCAATGCCAAGAAGGAGTGTCCCGATGCCAGAAGCTATTCCGCACGCAAGCGCTTTCCACTCGCGTCGCAGGAGGAAGAGGATCAGAAGGAGTGCTGGACTCACCTTGATTCCTGCAGCGAGTGCAATCCAGATGGCAGAACGCACAGATCTTCCATTGCGATATTCACGGAACCCGAGAACCACGAGCAGGAAGATGAGCGTGTTTACCTGGCCGTGGTAGGCGTTGTAGGTGATGGGCAGCCAGGTAAGAGCAATGAGGATGCCAATAGGAAGTCTTCCACGAAACGGAGGAAATACTGTCTGCATCAGGATGATGCAAGAGGCTACTGCGCATGCGAGGTCTATCCAGAGGAAGACTATCTGGGCCCAGTGGTGGTTGAGTAGGCCAAGTGGAGCGAAGATGAGTGCTGCAAACGGAGGATAGGTGAAGCCTGTCAGGGACGAGAAGACCTCATGCCGGGAACTGCTGTAGAGAAACAGATGGTGGTGGATGGCAGTGACTGCAGCCCAGTAGGCCTGGAAGTCCTCCTCCTGTCCAGGGAATCCAGCAGCAAGGGGCCGGTAGACAAACGTGTACATGGCTCCCGCAACTGCTGCTAGTGCTGCAATGGTCAGGAGAAACGGTCCCCGGCGTCTGAGGATTACCGCAAACGTGTGAATTGTTGGTCTCCTCGCTGGTGAGATGTATGCAGGTGCGACAAGCAGCATACGTCAAAGGAGGTGGTGCTGCATCCCCCAGTATACGGGTGGCAGTGTGCAAATGCTGCAGCAAGGAGGAGTAGTTCCCCGTCTGCTACGTGGCAAGCGGCATCCAGGGACACTGCAGCTAGGAGAGTGGCAGATTGATGACAACACTGTCGATGACACTGCCATCCTTTGCAGAGAGATCATATACATGGAGTGCTGCTGAAGGGGCAGAGGAAGCAGTGTAGGCGACATCGTGAGCGAAGGATCCCCATGTACCTGTTCCAGCGCTTGCCTGAATCGTGCCTGACGCGAGCAGCTTTCCTGAACTGTCAGTAAGGGTGAAGTTGAACTGGGCCTCGAACACGTTTGCAAGTCCAGTCATGTGGAGAGACCCTGAAAGGGTATCACCAACTGCAGGTGTTTCAAGGAAGATTGGCGGCAGCGTATCGAGAAAGTCACTTCTTTCAAACACTCTTGACATGTTGAGTGGTGCACCCTGGAACACGGGCGTGCTGCCATTCACTGTGATCTGGACACCAGTTATTGCTGGTGGAGTGGTGGCTGTGTATACAAGCTCACTGACGCGGTTCCGTACTGAACGGGATGTTGGATTCTGGAGAAACGTGTCGGAGAGATCGATGGCAA
>DAIDIX010000133.1 GCA_027451645.1 Candidatus Dormiibacterota bacterium
GTACAGAACAGTTCAAGATCCAGCGGGCTGTTGAGTGGGGAGATGTGATCGAGCTCACCCGCATCGATGCACTCATACAGGCAGGCTTTGCCCGCATGCCCCGCCTTCTGGGATGGATAGAGTATCGGAGGACAGAAGAGGAGCGGACACTCATCGGCATTCTCTCAGAGCATGTTCCAGGAAGTCACACAGGGTGGGAACAGGCACGGAAAGCTACTGCTGCATTTGCCAAGGATCCCGGAGATCCTCTCGTGGAAGAGTTCGAGAACAGCATCATGGCGATTGCCACCATGACAGCACAGATGCATGATGCATTCCTCACTACTCCAACGCCATACCACAAGGCAGTGCGGGCTACAGTGGAGGAAATTGCAGGATGGTGTGCTGTGATGGAGGACGGGTGGGAGGAATGCAAAGCTGTAGCCTTGCGTGCTGGACTCGACATTCCAGAAGCAATGGATCGTACAGTGCGTACCCTGTATCGGGAGACTGCATCGATGACCGATGTTGGAATGCTGAGCCATGTCCATGGTGACTACCACCTGGGGCAGACAATCTGGAGTGCGAGCCGGGGATGGAATGTGGTCGACTTCGCAGGTGACCCAGTGCTTCCGCTCGAGGTGCGAAATGGGGTTGCCTGTCCGCTTCGCGATGTTGCAAGCTTCCTCCGGTCCCTCGACTATGCAGTGGTAGGGCAGCTCCATGAACAGGGCAATGCAGTCACTGCAGAGCAGCTCGATGACTGGTCGGATCGCCTCCACCGCCTGTTCTGGTCAACATACATGCAGCATGTGCATGCCCGCTGGGCGCTCCCGAGGACGGATGATCATGCAGAGCTGCTCTTCACTGCATTTCAGTGTGAGAAGGCCTGCTGGCAGCTTGCAGTTGAACTCCAGGATCGTCCGGAGTGGGCAGATGTGCCCTACAGGTTTCTCTCGAGACTGACTCGTGCGAGGGATGTGCTTCATCACACCTCGATTCCAGAGCTGTCGAAAACGGAGATGCTGGAGTAGATCCCCATCTGACTTGTTCGGCCTAGTAATGGAGGGGCCTGGATGTGGCTCCTTGGCGTCATGGAGGCGTGCTACGGGGTGCAGTGGGCGATTATCGGGACGTACTGCCTTGCTGCCTTCCCGCATGAGCGAATCGTCGTCGGCATGCTCTGGGCTGCATACGCACTCGGTGTCGCTGGCGTCTCGCACCTGAACAGGAAGCGGGCCGTTCACTACGCCTGGTAGCCGTCGGAAGGCGCCACGGTGTTCCTCCGTGATCCTGGCCGGTCCCTGTTCGTTCCTTCCCAGGTGGGTGCTGGTTCCTCGTGATGACTGTCGCGCCGCTCCTCGGCTCGTGGCTGCAAGGGTCGAGACGAGCGACGGCATGCCGTCGCCCTTGACAGCCGCCTCGGGCGTCGCCTGGTGACAGCCATCGTCACCAGCCCACACACCGGGGAGAATCACCATGAACAGGTCAACCGCCAACTGGATCATGAAAACCATTCAGTGCCGCCGCTGCTTCCGGCGGGTCGCTGCCTCCGAAGTCGGGAACGACTTCCTCTGCCGTGCCTGCCACGTCCTCGCCCAGCTCTTCCCGCAAGGAGAGCGCAACCGTCGCCGCCGAGGCCACGCCTTCATCACGGGAGCGATCCTCCTCAAGGTTCCGGCGCTCTACGCCACCGAGGACACGCCACTTCCCGAGAAGACGCTCTTCGCCCACTTCTTCGTCCGAGCCTGCGACTGGTACGTCTGCGAACTGGACCCCGCAACTGGCCGGGCGTTCGGCTACGCCGACCTCGGCATGGGCTCCCCGGAGTGGGGCTACTTCGATCTCGTCGAGATGGAGGAGACCGTCGTCCACGGGTGGATGGTCATAGAGAGGGACCTGGACTTCACCCCGACGACTGCCAGGGAGCTGGGCCTCGCCTAGCTCACGCCTAGCTCCCGCCGGGGGTGCAGGTCCCTCGTGCAGTACCCCCGGTCCTTTTGTCACACTACGTCACATATCGCAGTGCCTCAGGGGAGAAAGGAGTTGGTTCGACGCGTCATCATCAACCTCGTCATGAGCGGCATCGTCGCGCTCACGCTCCTCGCCGGAGCAGTCACGCTACCCCAGGCTCCTTCGGCATCCTCGCCGTCGTCGCTACCGAAGCACCTCCAGCTCGCCTCCAGTAGCACCCGTTCCTGGAGCCTCTTCCCATCGAATAGCGGCGCAACACGAGCCGTACAGTTGAATGGCACAAGCTGCCAGCTCAGCTCCGCATGTTGGGCAGTCGGAGAGAGTGCGCAAGCGCAAGCCATCGTTGAGCAGTGGAATGGCTCGTCGTGGAGCCCGGTGTCGTCTTCTGCAGTCGCCACCGGGACCCAGCTTTACGGAGTCACGTGCACCATGGCGACCTTCTGCGTGGCCGTCGGAACCCAACTCGGCGCAAGTAACGGATCTGGGGGTTACTACTCAGCGACGTTTGTCGTGGTGTGGAACGGTACTTCCTGGAGCACGGTCGGCTCCCCGAACACTTCCAGTACGGATAACGATTTTCTCCAGCGGGTGAGCTGCACGAGTACCACCTTCTGCATTGCAGCAGGCTGGTACCAGAGCGGAAGCAACGCGCAGCAGACGCTCGTCGAGGAGTGGAACGGGTCGAACTGGAGCATCGTGACGTCCACAGATACGAGTACGAGCCTCGACAACAACCTAAATGGTGTGAGCTGCGTGAGCGCGACTTTCTGTGTTGCAGCGGGCTACGACGCCCTGAGTGGCGGGGGAGCAGATACCCTCATCGAACAGTGGAATGGCACGAGCTGGAGCATCGTCTCCTCGCCGAGTCCAAATAGCAACGCCCAACTCTACGGCGTGAGCTGCGCGACGAGCAGCTTCTGCGACGCTGTCGGAATCTACAACGGGGGCATGGGCACCCTTGTGGAGGAGTGGAACGGGTCGAGCTGGAGTGTCGTCTCGTCGCCAAACCCGAACTCCACGGAAAGCCAGCTCAACGACGTGCAGTGCCTCAGCGCATCGTTCTGTGCAGCGGCAGGCTCTTACGCCTCTTCCGAAGGAGTCCTCCAAACCCTCGCCGAAGAGTGGAACGGATCGAACTGGACTCTCGACACCTCATCAAATGCCGGACGTGCACTCTTCAACGACCTCTACGGCGTGAGCTGCCAGAGCACAACAGTTTGCTGGGCCGTGGGTGACGTACAGGTCAGTGGCGGCATCGACGAGTCCGTCGTCCTCGGAACGCTCCCCGCTCAGGCGACGCCAGCGGATACGGCCGATGTCCAACAAGCGGGCACGGCCGGAAACACGAAGAACGTGAGCCAGACGCAGTGCACCTGCAAAGTCGGGAAGCCGGTCAACACCCAGTCCGGCGATCTCTACGACACGGCAACCGACATCAATGTGCCAGGTCGTGGCTTCAACCTGGACGTCACCAGGTCCTACAATTCGATGTTGAGGACAGAAAACATCAATGGGGCACAGCTCTATAACGACACCTGCGTCACGGCATCTGAGTGCTGGGCGGTGGGATACTATGTGAATTCGTCAGAAATAGTGCAGGGCGTTATCCTGCAATGGAATGGCACAGCCTGGTCTAACGCCCTCACCCTGAACTATGCGCATTTCCAGGGCATCTCCTGCGTCTCATCCAGTGAATGCTGGGCTGTTGGTCAACAGGGGCCCTCCCCAGCCCAGCCCATCGTCTTTGCCTATGACGGGTCGACCTGGTCGCAAGTGTCGATGCCTTCCCTTCCCGGAGGCAGCAATAGCTCAGGTGCACTCCAGGACGTGTCCTGTGTATCGAGTACAGACTGCTGGGCTATGGGTGAAACGTCTGGATACACAAACGGACTGCTGGCAGCACAGTGGAATGGAACGAGCTGGACCTACTCGAACCCTTCGGTCAGTAGTGGCTCGTCCAACAATCTTGTCTCGGTATCGTGTGCATTGGCGACATGGTGCGCTGCAGTGGGATTCCAGAACAACACCAGCGGCTACCAGGTTGGCTTCATTGAAGTGTACAACGGGTCATCATGGAGCCAGAGCACTGCACCAACGAATGGTCCTGATCTCAACTCGGTCACATGCACGTCAAGTACCGAGTGCTTTGCAGTCGGTAATGAATCCGTGGAGGAGTGGAATGGCAGCACGTGGTCAGCGACCAATCCCTCGCCACCTCCCAATGAGTCCGACTTGCTGCAAAGCGTCACATGCGCGTCGCCCAGTGATTGCTGGGCAGTTGGGAATCAGTGGGGCACGCCAACCAACAACAATGATGAAACCATTACCTTCCAGTACAACGGTACGTCATGGTCGTACATACCCTCGGCCAATGCGACCGACAATCAGAGTAACCAGCTATATGGGGTGTCGTGCGTGTCCGTCACTGCCTGCTTCGCAGTTGGGTCTTACGGTGGCAGCAACTTCATGGGGATTCTTTGGAACGGGCTCCAGTGGGGTCTCGCAGGAACGACGCCTGCTGGACCGGTAAGCGCCGTAGATGGGCCGTTCGGTTACGGATGGACATCAAGCCTCTCTATGAATCTAACCTCGCCGAACCGGAGCGGACTTGAAGTCGTGACTGATGGTTCAGGCACGAGCATTGCATTTGCAGCGACGTACGTTAATGGGTCCACCGTGTACGAGGCGCCCGGATTCAGTCCGACGACGCTCACGTACAACAGCACGACGAGAACCTGGACCTACACCAAGTGGGACGGCTCTACCTACGCCTTCAATTCCTCGGGCCAGATCACGAGCGAAGCAGACCGGAACGGCAACACGACGACGTTCACCTACAGCAGCGGCAAGCTCGCAACGATGACCGATGCCTCCGGTCGCACGCTCACCTTCACATGGACCGGGAGCAACATCACGAAGATCACGGACCCGAACAGCCAGAGCGTGACCTACACGTACGACGGGAACGGGAACCTCGCCTCGGTCACGAACCTGGACGGGAAGACGACGACGTACACCTACGACAGCAACCACGATCTCCTGACTGCCACTGACCCGAACACGAACGTCACCGAGACGAACACCTTCGATGCCGAGGGACGCGTGCTCACCCAGAAGGACGCACTTGGGAACGAGATGACCTTCTCGTATGGCAACCCATCGCCGGGCGTGACGACGACGCTCGTCACGGACCCGAACGGCAACGAGACGCTCTACACCTTCCAGGACGGTCTCCTCGTCCAGAAGGTCGAGGGGTACGGGACGGCCTCGGCAGCCCAGTGGAACTACGCCTACGACCCGACGACGCTCGGCATGACCTCCATGATCGACCCGAACGGAAACACGACGACGTACACCTACGACGGGAGCGGGAATCTCCTCACGAAGACAGACCCGCTCGGCCACGAGTGGCAGTACACCTACAACAGCCTGAACGAGGTCCTGACGGCGACAGACCCGCTCGGCGTCACGACGACGAACACGTACGACAGCGCTGGGAACCTCCTCACCACCTCGACACCGCTCCTCAACGGCAGCGGCCAGACCATCGCCACGGCGACGACCACCTACACCTACGGTGACTCGACGAACCCCGGGCTTCCG
>DAIDIX010000134.1 GCA_027451645.1 Candidatus Dormiibacterota bacterium
CAATGGGATCTTCTCGCATGTGCACACGCACAGATCCAGAACAACGATTGGAGGAGATGCGCCGTCGACTCCAGATCTTGTGGAGCGGAGATTTACTGCAGATGCCCCAAACAAGGTGTGGTGGACCGACATCACCTACATTTGGACCAAACAGGGATGGCTGTACCTGTCGGCAATTGAGGATGGGTACTCCAGAAAGGTTGTCGGATACGCCTTTGCGGACCATCTGAAGACATCCTTGCCCCTGAAGGCACTGCATCGGGCGCTGAAGGCCAGAACGCCACAAGAGGGGCTCATTCACCACAGTGACAGAGGATGCCAGTACACGTCATGGACGTACCAGCATGAGCTGCTCAGCCGTGGTATCCATCCCAGCATGGGACGAACAGGGGTGTGTTGGGACAATGCCCCGGCAGAAAGCTTCTGGGCAACACTCAAAAAGGAGGTCATTCACCGACAGCAGTGGAAAACACATCGACAAGTGGAACGCGCAGTGACAACGTATATTGCCCGGTTCAACAAAGAGCGGGTGCATTCCGCGTTGAACTATCTGAGCCCAGAACAGTTCGAATTGCAAAATGCAGCATAATGAGCAAAAAGTGACAAAAGAGGACATTCCAAAGTCTCCCAAAATGCGGGGGAACTCCAGACATGAATTGTCCGCAGGGTGTCCCAGAATAGGGAATACGATGCAGCCATGGCAGATACCGCAGCACTTTCCGATGATGAGTACGGCTCAATCCTTGAGCATCGTGAACGCCAGCGTCTCGCAAAGGAGTTCCGCCTCTCGCGAACGCTTGTTGCTACTGGTGCAATTGGTGCAGCATGTGGATTGATTGCTGGCGGGCCTGTGGGTGTTGTCGTGGCACTAGCAATGCTCAGTACCTTCACTGCAGCAGGATTGGGCAAGCGGAAGCAGGCAGAGCGGCTGCAAAAGGCAGCCATTCCCCCCTCAACGAGGGTACGGGTACAGCGGATTCTTGATGGCCTTGTTGCAGAAAGTGGGATTGAGCAGCCTACAGTCATCATTTCACCTTCGAAGTCAATGAATGCCATGGCCCTGAAAATTTTTGCCCATCGGCGTGGAACAGTACAGGTGAATGAGGGCATCCTCACGCTTCCCGATCCCATGCTACGTGCTGTGCTGGCCCATGAGCTGACACACTATGCACATCGCGATTCCCGATCTCTTGTCGCTTTCGCATTCTCACGAATCGGCATATCCCAGTTTCAGCGCTCCATGGTGATCTACTCCGCGCTTGCTGCATGGGGAACTGGTGTTCTCCCCTGGGTTCCCGGTGTTGTGGGTGCAGTGGCTGGTGCAGTACTCTCCCCACTGTTTATTGGAAGCATTGCTGCTGGAGGCGTCATTGCAGGCATGCAGAACGTCATGAGCAGAAGGCTCGAACGCAGGGCAGACGCAATGCTTCCTGCATTCACTGCACACAGCAGGGACGGGCATCAGGATCTTGCTGCTGCACTGAAAGTACTTGCACAGAACGACTTTGAGAAGGCTGTGTCGCGTATTGCGATAGCAGAGTCCCAAACACCTCTCACACGGGGTCGCACGGCATCCACACCGAAGAGCCGTCTCCGGAAACTCCGGGCAGAGCTCCATACGTCCGACATGGCATGTACGGATCGCATCGAGTCCTACCTCACTGCAAACCACCCTCCAATACAGGACAGGATTGCCCGGCTCCTTTCCGACAGCTCCAGCACCCGTCTTGTGCCTCGGGCAACAGTACGACGTGTTGCAACGCCATCAGGAGCACTCCCACGAGAGAAGTACGAGTACAGCATCACTGTGTACGAGCGGGACAGTGGAAGCCTCCTCCAATCCAGGAGACCGTTCCTGAGACGGACGAAGCTTCCTCAGGGTGCAACTGCTGGAACCCCTCCTGTTGCAGAGTTCCGCTTCACTGCATCAGCATCGGTACGATCCAGGGAAATGTCATCGGGAAGTGGACATACTCTCGGGTAGTGAAGGTCTCCCCGTATACTAGAGGGCATGGCTTCTCCTGCACGTCTAGAACGACTCACTCCAAAGAGCACTGATTTTGACAAGTGGTACATCGAGCTTGTCCGTCAGGCAGAACTCGCGGATTACGCTCCAGTCAAGGGATGCATGGTCATTCGGCCATACGGCTATGCACTCTGGGAACACATCCAGGCTGCTCTTGATGGCATGATCAAGGCCACTGGCCACGAGAACATGTATTTTCCCCTCCTCATACCCGAGTCGTATCTTGCGAAGGAGGCTGAGCATGTGGAGGGCTTTGCACCGGAAGTCGCATGGGTCACCCATGGAGGCTCCAAGGAGCTCGAAGAGCGTCTTGCCATCCGACCGACAAGCGAGACGATCATCTGCTCGATGTATGCGGACTGGATCCACTCGTACCGGGATCTCCCCGTTCTCATCAACCAGTGGGTCAATGTCTACAGGTGGGAAAAGCGCACACGACTGTTCCTTCGCACATCCGAATTCCTCTGGCAGGAGGGACATACGTTCCACGAGACAGAGAAGGAGGCAACAGAGGAAGTGGAGAGGATGCTCGAGTGCTATACAACGCTTGCACGTGACTGGCTTGCTCTCCCAGTCGTTCCTGGAACAAAAACCCGGTCAGAGACGTTTGCAGGAGCTGTATACACGAGGAGCATTGAGGCAATGATGTCCGATGGATGGGCTCTCCAGGCAGGCACATCGCATCATCTCGGCCAGCATTTCACCAATGCGTACAACATCACCTTCCGGAACCGTGAGAATGTGGAGGAGCATCCCTACCAGACATCATGGGGAGTGTCCACCCGCATCATTGGTGCTGTGATCATGGCTCATGGCGATGACAGTGGTCTCATTCTTCCTCCAAAGGTTGCACCTGTACAGATCGCTGTTGTTCCCATACCAGCAGGCAGTGATGACGCAATGAACAGCAGGATCGAGGAGATTGCGACACGCTTCGAGAAGGCATCTGGTCCTGCATGCCGCATTCGAGTGGATCGCCGGGATGGCATACGTCCTGGGGAAAAGTTCGCACACTGGGAGCTACGTGGCGTTCCACTCAGGATCACCATTGGCAAGCGTGATGTTGAATCTGGGGTTGTCACGGTCACACGGCGTGTGGATGGAGTGTCGGAAACCATGGGCATCGATGCATGCATTGCTGCCCTTCCTGAACTCCTTGAGGATGCCCATCGACGGCTTCAGGAGCGTGCTCGTGCAATGCTTGAGGATCGCTCCGTGGATGTCAGCACGATGGACGCACTTGCAGAAGCATTTTCCGAGCGTCCTGTCTTTGCGAATGCACCCTTCTGCAACCGGCCAGAATGTGAGGACCTCATCAAGGAGAAGGTGCATGCTGTTACGATCCGCGTCCTCCGTGATGACAGGAAGGGGGAGGGTGCTCCATGCATTGCCTGTTCAGCACCATCGGAGTTTGTTGCACTCATTGCTCGTGCATACTAGGGTGTATTGCACGCTGCCACGATTCCGGAGCTGGGTACACTAGAGCTGCATGCCAATAGAAACGTTGCTCGCCAAGGCGAACTACCTGTCAGAAGATGACCTCGCTGTCATACAGCAGGCGTATGTCATAGCATCTGCTGCCCATGAGGGACAGAGCAGGCTCAGCGGTGAACCGTACATCGAACACCCGCTTGCTGTTGCATGCCTTCTTGCAGACCTCCGTCTCGACAGGGACACACTTGCTGCTGCTCTCCTCCATGACACTGTTGAGGACACGGAGATTTCCCGCGAGGATCTCGTCAAGCTTTTCGGAGAGGATGTTGCCCGTCTTGTGGATGGAGTGACAAAACTCGGCAAGATCCATGTGCAGACACAGGAGGAAGCCCAGGCCGAGAACATACGGAAGATGCTTGTTGCAATGGCACAGGATATCCGTGTTGTGCTCATCAAGCTTGCTGACCGTCTCCACAACATGCGCACCATCAGCTTCCACAATGGTGAACGGAGACTCCGCATAAGCAGGGAAACCCTTGACATCTATGCACCACTCGCACACCGGCTTGGAATCTGGCAGTTCAAGTGGGAACTTGAGGATCTTGCCTTTGCCCAGCTCGATCCCGAGAATTTCGCGCTCATGGAGCAGCGGCTTGCAAGCCAGCGTGCAGAGCGGGAGACCTTCATTCATGATGTGCAGGAGATCCTCGAGAGGGAGCTCAGTGCTGCACACATCACAGGAGACATCTCTGGCCGTTCAAAGCACCTCTACAGCATCTACGAAAAGATGCGCAAGCACCAGAAGGAGTTCGAGGAGATCTACGATGTCATTGCCATCCGGGTCCTCGTTGACACGATCAAGGACTGCTATGGCGTTCTCGGCCTGGTTCACTCCCTCTGGAAGCCGATACCGGGACGTTTCAAGGACTACATAGCTGTTCCGAAGGGAAACGGCTACCAGTCACTCCACACGACAGTCGTCTCGCACACGGGTACTCCGATGGAGATCCAGATCCGGACATTCGAGATGCACCATCTTGCCGAATACGGAGTTGCTGCCCACTGGCGATACAAGGAGGGCGGAGCTCCCTCAGGGAAGCTTGAGGACAAGTACAGCTGGCTGAAGCTTCTTTCCGACTGGCAGAAGGAAGTGAGCGATGCCAAGTCGTTCGTCGATGCAGTAAAGGTCGACATCTTCCAGGACGAGGTCTTTGTCTTTACTCCACGTGGAGATGTCCGCTCTCTCTCGCAGGGAAGCACGCCAATCGATTTTGCATATCGAGTCCATACCGATGTTGGTCACCACTGCATCGGTGCGAAAGTCAATGGACGCATGGTCCCTCTCGACTACCGTCTCCAGAACGGTGACATCGTTGAGGTGCTCACAAGCAAGAACTCGCGTGGTCCTTCACGGGACTGGCTCGCATTTGTGAAGACAAGCAGTGCGAAGGAGAAGATCCGCTCGTATTTCAAGCGTGAGCGCCGGGAAGAGAATGTCCAGCGGGGAAGGGAACTCCTCGAGAAGGAGCTGCGCCGTGTCCATCAGATGGCGCTCAACAGCATCAAGGAGGAACGCTGGAGACAGCTGCTCAAGGAGTATCCATACACCACAGTTGATGACTTTCTTGCGGCAATTGGCTACGGGGAAGTGAGCGCTCGGGGAGTGGTTCTGCGGTTCAACTCCCTTGATGCACTCGATCATGGACACGATGGTGTCGACGACTTCGGCATCCCGCTGACGAGCTCATCAGCTCCCACAGGGGAAGTCATGGTTCTTGGGCAGGGAAACATGCTCACCTCTCTTGCAAAGTGCTGTCATCCCGTTGCTGGCGATGCAATCAAGGGATATGTCACCCGTGGAAAGGGTGTGACAGTGCACAGGGCAACATGTGCGAACATCCGCAACACGAAAGATCACGAGCGGATCGTCGAGGTGGACTGGGTGCGTGGCAACAGGGAAGTCTATCCCGTCACTGTGAAGATCGAGGCATGGGACAGGACTGGACTGCTCCGGGACATTGCGACTGTCATTGCAGAGTCAAAGATCAATGTCCTTGATGCAGAC
>DAIDIX010000135.1 GCA_027451645.1 Candidatus Dormiibacterota bacterium
TGAACAGGAAGACATCAGGCATTACCTCGTCATGCATCCTTTTGCTCACGTCTCAATCTTTCCGTCCCGTGAGCATGTTGCAGGCATGCTTCATATCACTGTTACAGTCTTGTGCGGATATGTCACTCCCTGTGAGGCGTCCCACAGGGATCGTGAAATTTGCACCCATACCCCGTACAGTCCCAACGCAATGGCATCAGGACGGTGTGGTGTGGCTTCTCCTATCCCGTGACTGGAACGGGCGTCCCTGCCAGCGTGAGGGTCGTCGCCTCTGCTGGGACTGCGGTCCAGAAAAGCGTGAGTTGCGTGGTTCGTCAAGTGTCTCTGTCATGATCCACTCGCCTGCCTCCAGGAGCCGCTCGCCATCAAGCTTTGGAAGTGCAGGCGCTCCCTGCTTCCGAAGCTTCCTCCACTGCTCCGCATCCTGGTCACTGAGGAAGGTGATGGCCTTTCCTTCAGCACCATTTCTCGCAGTCCGCCCGACTCTGTGCGTGAGCCACTGTGGCGTTTCAGGAAGCTCGTAATTCACCACAAGACCAACATTGGCAACATCGATTCCCCGTGCTGCAACGTTGGTTGCGACAAGCACTTCTGCATCCTGCTTCCGGAATGCACTGATTGCCCGGTCCCTCGCATTCTGGGACAGGTTTCCCTGCAGTTCTGCAGCAGTATGCCCAAGCTGCAAAAGGTCCCGAGCAAGCTTCTTCGCACCATGCTTGGTCCTATGAAAGACAATGGTCTGGCTCTGCTCCAGATCACGCTGCCGGTGGAGGAGCCGAGAAAGGGTCTTGAGCTTCATGTCCCCTCGTACTGCCATCATTCCATGCTCAAGAAGCGGTTCCTGGCTCTGCACGCCCTTTACACGCACAGGATGCT
Organism: Candidatus Dormiibacterota bacterium; assembly: GCA_027451645.1. GTDB lineage: Bacteria > Chloroflexota > Dormibacteria > Aeolococcales > Aeolococcaceae > JAJZLL01. The sequence goes on from DAIDIX010000135.1 coordinate 877, forward strand.
GGAGATGCTTCGCAATCATCTGCTGGACCCACTCTGGCATCGTTGCGGATGCCAGTATCGACTGACGGGTGGCATGTGCTCCTGTCACAGGACACATTCCAAGAATTCTTTCGACATCGTGGGCAAACCCCTGATCGAGCATTTCATCTGCCTCATCAAGCACGAGGTACTCTATCTTCCCAAGCCGTGCATCACCGCGCTCAGCAAGATCGAGAAGGCGACCTGGACAGGCAACGATGACATCAGGAGCATTCCGAAGAAGGGTGAGCTGGGCTCCGTAGCCCACTCCCCCCATGAGCACAGCTGTACGCAGGCCCCTGTCAACCTTCCGGATGACTCCTGCCACCTGGGTTGCAAGCTCCCGTGTAGGAACGAGAATGAGGGCACGTGCTCCATGTCCACCATGTCCTGCTAGCCGCTCCACCATTGGGACGACATATGCAAGCGTCTTTCCAGAACCTGTCGGTGCATCTATGACACAGTCACATCCCCTCAGAAGCTGGGGAATCGCATCCTGCTGGACAGGATTGGGAGTCTCATAGCCTGCTGCTGTCAGTGCTTCTGCAGTACGTGAACGCACACCTATACTCTGAAATGTCTCAGACATCTGGTTACCTCGGTCCGGCACCTGCCGGTCCCATCATTTAGCCTCTCAACTGGATATTAGGCCGGTTCTTGAGGATCCGCATTCTGCGAAGCGGAGAGAGGTTCACCAAGGTGGCGCATCACAGTGACACAGCACTGTGCGTTACCGACACCATAGCATGATGGCTGCCTGGAACGTCTTGAAGGGAGACATTCCACCTCTCCAGAAGGCGTGCAGGGAGTTTCACCAACGGCCTTCCACTTCCCTCGCACCTCCAGTCGAGCATCCAATTCCCAATTGCCGATGTCCTCACCAGAGCAGAGGCATCCATGCATGGAAACCCAGAAAAAGCCGTATCCGTTACACTTGTATCAGAGGGCAATGTCCTCAAATGGGTGAAGGGGGGAAAGAGATGGTCAATTCCATCGGTCTACGCGCACGTGGACCAGAACCGCGTCGTCGTGCTGGTCTCATTCTTACTGTAGTGGGGCTTATTCTTGCAGTCATTGGAACGCACGGTGCATTTGCAGCAAGTGCAGTCAACAATGGACTTGGCTGCGGGGCAACCTCAGCCAAGATCACGAATGTGACCTACACCATAGTCGGTACATCTGGAACCAAGACCGTTGCAAACCTAAGAAATGAGGCTGCCCAGGGTGACACTGTCACAGCGAACTTCACTGTTGAAACCACACCGGCATCCGGCTGCCTCACGCTGAGCCTCGTATCGTACGATGCTCCGCTGCCCTATTTCACGACTGCATCCGCACCGCAGCAGACAATCTACAAGCAGGTGAGTGGCACATACAAGAATGGACAGAAAGGATCACTGAGTGTCACCCTTCCCACCTGCTACTACCAGGTGGACTTTGTCTTTGGAGCACCAATCTGGCCGCTCACTGCAACGGATGACTACAACGTGAATGGCACGCTTGCAAGTGCAGACAACGGAGGCACTGTCACGTGTCCACTTCCAAAGCCGAGCCCCAGCCCGACACCCACTTCTACGCCAACACCGACGCCCACACCTACACCAACACCAACACCTACACCTACACCTACACCCACGCCTACGCCTACGCCTACGCCCACACCCACACCCACACCCACACCCACACCCACACCTACACCTACACCTACACCCACACCTACGCCCACACCTACGCCATCCCCCACCTCGAGTGTCCAGGGGATCACTACCACGCCATCACCATCACCGTCGCCACAGGGCACTCCCGTTGCAGTGGTCCAGGGGGTTTCAACTCCCAACACTGGAAGCGGCATGACCCTCTTCGCAGGTCTCTTCCTCGTTCTGAGTGGAGCACTCGTGATGCTCACACAGAACAGACGTCGATTTCACTAGGCGCAAACCATAACAGAACAGGGATCTCCCGCACCCCAAGGGTGAAGGGGGTCCCTGTTTTGCATTTCTCCCTTAGCGAGAAAATGCAATCATGTCAACCGGGTCTGTCGCATACCGGTGGTATGAAAGGACGGCGCTCCAAAGTGCTTCAATCGTGACTGTCTCTGTCCCCGGTCCGTTGTACCCGGCAACACTTCCTGCTGACTCTGCATACGTCACAGTGTCTGCTGCAGCCGTGCCACCCCTGAAGTCATATCCAATAACTGCAATCATGTGCTGCGCCTCATACCCGTCCCAGCCTGGGAGGCTTCCTGTCATGACATGGACGAGCACCGGAGTTCCATGGGATGCAAGCGGGAGCAGGGAACCACTGGGTACTGATTCCTCTATAGCCGATACCAGCTCTGCTGGTGAAGACAGATGAGTTCCCACATACTCCCCATTCCCACTGCCAATGATCGGAATGAGGTAATGATTGATTGCAGCAACAGCATCGTTTCCCCAGACACCAAAGTCCGGCTGCAGCTTCGCTTCCGCAGCAATTGCATCAATGCCAGGCGGGTGCGCTGTCCACATCGAGAGCAGCATGGAAATCGCTCCCGGAACACAGTAATTCCTGTACGAATACGTGTTAGGCTCCCGAACGAGAGCCACTGCATCGCTTCCCACAAGGATCGGGACATGAGCTGCAGAAGTAGGGCTTGCGGAAGCGGACGGACTTGACAGTGAGTGCTTCTGGGTTGCAAGCCGGTCAGCAGTCTGCCCCGGAGTGCTCCCAGCCTTTCCTGTGCTTCCACAACCGGAAAAAGCGATGGTGCAGACCATGACAGACACCATGCAGAATACCCAGCGTGTACCTGCATGATTGATCCGTCTCATGCCCACATTATCGCTGTTTCTGCTTTCTCGTCCATGACAGGGTGAAGCCATCCGTGCAGCACCATGAGATCCCAGGCTATCCAGCCATCTCTCGCCTACAATCAGAAGAGATGCGCGTCTCCATCCTTCTTCCGACCAACATGCCCCTACCGGATCTTCAGCGTGAGGCAGCCGAGATCGAGCAGGCTGGACTTGCAGGCATATGGCTCCCTGACCATCTCAGTGGTGGCACCTTCTTCCCTGAGGGAGACTGGAAAGGATCGATCACAACTCTTGCACTCCTCGCCAGGGAAACCTCCTCCATCCGGCTTGGACTTCTCGTTGCAAGCACAGTCCTCCGTCCTGCAGCCACATTGGCTCTTGAGCTGGCAACGCTTAGGGCCACAGGCAGAGACATTGTCTGCGGTATTGGAAGGGGAGCAGAACGGGATTCAGAGTGCACGGGAAGATCGCTCGCATCCGCATCAGAACTCTACTCGTATGCACAAACAGTGGTTGCGAAGAATGTTCCCGTTGTCGTTGCAGCAAACGGTCCCGCAAGCCTTGCCTCAGCACTCAGGACTGGCGGAGGCTGGGTGACAACAGGCGGATACGGCATCACTGGTCCGGAAAAGGAACACGCAGTCAGCGCACTGCTCACTGAATGGCGGCTGCAGGAAGGTCGTGATGCCTTCCTGCTCATTGACCCGTTTGAGGAGTCCCCATGGGCGTCTGAACGCGCATTTCGGACAATTGTTGATACCTGGCAGAAGGTGGGAATTGATGAGCTCGTACTCTGGAATCCCGCATCCTACCGCACACCCTCTCGACTTACCTACCACGATGCAGCCTCACTGCTTGGAAACCTTGCTGATGGATGAGGCCGACCCTCCCCCGGACAGGAGTGCACCAGGATTTCGCACAGCCCTCGCATATCCGTACATGAGGCAGATTGCTGCCAGCCTTCTTGCTGCACGGCTTGCAGGCTACATGTATTTCTCACTCATCGTCCTCATCGGACTCATCTCCCTGCACAGTGCACGGATCGCAGGTCTTGGAAGCTTCTTTGCCCTCATGCCTGGACTCCTTGTGAGCCCCATTGCAGGAGCACTCCTTGACCGGAAGGAGAAGACCAGGCTCATAGTTCTCGACTACCTCGTGGCTGGTTCATCAGTGCTCATCCTCCTCCTGCTGCTCGCTTCCCATGCACTTGGAGGAGTGCTCTTCATCGTGATAGTAGGATGCAGCTCCATCACCTCATCTCTCAGTGCCAGTGGCCTCCGCTCCGCATTCCCCATCCTCCTCCCCGAGGACCACTGGAACCATGGAAACGGCATCGATGCCATTACGGGCCAGATTGGGGCAATCGGAGGGCCAGTGCTCGCAGGAGTTGTCTTTGCCTCCCTTGGCCCAGTCGCAGGTCTCGGAATCATTGCCCTTCTCTACGGCGTCTCCGTCGTTGCAGTTTGGAAAGTGCGCATCCGCTCCACTGCTCCACCGAGCGTCAACTCGCTCCTCCACGATGCCTGGCTCGGTGCAGCCTACCTTCTACGAAATCCGACACTTCGTGGCATTGCAGTCTCCATCTCGTTTGCAAACCTCTCTGAAGGAGTGCTCCTCATCTGCCTTCCCCTCCTCCTCCTTCCTGTAGCTGGCTCAGCAGGTGTTGGAATCATCTGGGGCACAACTGCCATCGGCTCAATTGGATGGAG
>DAIDIX010000136.1 GCA_027451645.1 Candidatus Dormiibacterota bacterium
GCATTCACTTCTACCTCTGCACGATCCGCGAATTCCATGAGCAGTCTACTGAGTGTGCGCACAGTATCGGGTGGCATGTCATTCAACGCTGCGACGAGCGGCTGCTTCAGCTCGCCAAGGTGACCCACAGCATCGAGGCCGTCCTCCGTGAGTGCAACATCTACCACACGGCGGTCCGTGGAACTCATTGCCCTCGTGACGAGTCCCTGCTGCTCAAGGCGCTCAATGATGCCTGTGACTGTAGGAGAACTCACATGAAGGGTTTCTGCAAGCTGCCGGACATTTGTTCCGCCTGATGCATTGAGATAGTAGAGAGCCCGCAGCTGCGTGATGGTGAGTCCCCTTTTTGCCCAGTCCGCCATTGCCATGGACTCGTAGGCCGTGATGACCCGGAAGAGTGCACGAATGGCGCCATGTACGGGATCTGCAGAGCTGTGAGCCGACATACTCATCGTCTCCTACAATTAGATATTGTCGCGTTTTCTAATTGTATCACAGAAATAGATAGCCCAAACCTATCTATACACCCCTGATGTCGTCATCTCAGACAACTATGTTGACAATCCTGTCCTGGACAACAACAATCCGCTTTGGCGCACCACCTGCAAGAAGCTCCTGTATGCGGGGCAGTGCAAGTGCAGCTTCCTGAAGGTCAGCCTGAGATGTTCCTGCAGCAACATGGAGCTGTTCCCGAACCTTCCCGTTGATCTGCACTGCGACAGTAACTTCCTGCTCACGTGCAAGTTCAGGATCAGCTACAGGCCAGTGTGCACGATGGATGGACTCCGTTTCTCCCAGTACATGCCACAGTTCTTCAGTGCTGTACGGTGCAAATGGTGCAAGGAGAGTGAGAAGTGTCCGTGCATCAGATGGATGAACACGCTCCTCACGAGAAAGGTCTCGGGAGAATTCCATGAGGAGGGCAATTGCAGTGTTGTAGCGGAGGTTGCTGATCTCCCGATCCACACGGTCAATGAGACGGTGCCGCCGTCTCAGCATCTCCTGGGGTTCTTCAGCTGTATCGCTAACATTGTCTACAACCCCATATACCCGGTCAAGGAACCGGGTCATTCCCCGCATGCCATCATCCCGCCAGTCCCCTCCATCAAGAAATGGGCCAAGAAACATGAGATAGAGGCGGAATGCATCAGCACCATACTGGGCAACGAACTCATCAGGATTGACGACATTGCCCTTGCTCTTTGAGATCTTTGCACCATCCTTTACAAGAAGCCCATGGGCCCTGAAGGTTGCAAATGGCTCAGGCGAGGGAACATGTCCCATCGAATGGAGAGCACGCATGACAAATCGTGCATACAACAGATGGAGCACTGCATGCTCATTTCCGCCAATGTACATAGTCACGGGCAGCCACTTCCACGTGATGTCATGATCGAATGGCCGGTCACTAAAGCCCGTCGACGGATAGCGGAGAAAGTACCATGCCGAGTCCAGGAAGTTGTCACTTACGTCCGTCTCACGCCGTGCATCCCCACCACAGGTCGGACACGATACCCGCACCCAGTCCTCCACCTGTGCAAGAGGAGAACTTCCCGTGCCGAGCGGCCGGAACTCCTCAACATGGGGGAGAACCACGGGAAGATCATCCTCGGGAACTGGAACAGGACCGCATGATGGGCAGTGAATGATTGGAATAGGTGGTCCCCAGTACCGCTGTCGGGAAATGAGCCAGTCACGTAGCCGGTACTGCACAGCTTTTCTGCCAACATTCCGTTGCTCAAGATCCTCTGTAATCCGGCGCTTCACCTCTGCTGTTGCGAGTCCGTTGTATGGACCACTGTTCTCTGCAGTGCCTTCATCCGTGAATGGGCCATCAGTGCTGTCAGCTCTGCCCACTACCCAGCGGACTGGTATGGAATGGGCATGAGCGAATTTCCAGTCACGATCATCATGCGCTGGCACAGCCATGATGACTCCCGTTCCATACGACCCGAGCACGTACGGAGCAGCATAGACAGGTATCTCTTCACCATTTACTGGATTGGTCGCACGGGTTCCAAGCTCGATCCCAATGGTGAAGTCAGGTTCATCTGAACCCACGGGAAGTCCCTGCTTCCATGCAGTGACTGCGTCCTTCCGATCCGGAGCGACATACTCCATGAGCTTCGGATGGTCTGCACCGACTACCATGAAGGTGGCTCCGTACAGGGTGTCAGGCCGTGTCGTGAAGACTGTCACCTCACCTGCATCACAGCCAGAAAGCATGAAGGTGACATATGCTCCCTCACTTCTTCCGATCCAGTTCCGCTGCGCAATCTTTGTCTTCTCGGACCAGTCAAGGGAGTCGAGTGCATCAAGGAGCTCCTGGGCATATGCAGTAGTCTTGAGAAACCACTGCTTCAGGAAGCGCTGCTCAACGATACTGCTGCAGCGCTCACACTGCCCACCTATAACCTGCTCATCTGCAAGGACGGTTAGGCATGAAGGGCACCACTTCACTGGACCCTCGCGGTGCTCTGCAAGTCCAGCCCGGAAAAGCTGAATGAAGAGCCACTGTGTCCATCTGTAGTACTCAGGGTGGGTGGTATTGACCTCATGCTCCCAGTCCACCATGAGTCCAAGCTTCTTGAGCTGCTCTTCACGGAAGTACCGCACATTCTCTTCTGTGAGTTCAGCTGGGTGCCTGCCCACCTTGATTGCGTAATTCTCGCTATGAATGCCGAATGCATCAAATCCCATAGGCTCGAAGACATCATCTCCAAGCAGCCGATGGTAGCGTCCGTATATGTCAGCACCGCAGAATGCATACGCATTGCCAACATGAAGCTTCTCTGCAGACGGATATGGAAACATCATGAGGTTGTAGAAAGGCCTTTTGGCATGTGCAAGATCAACAGAGTCAAGTTTCTCCTGCTCCCACTTCCTCCGCCACTTTGAATCTATTGCAGCGTAGTCACGACGCCCTTCAGAAGCAGACTCCAGTCCGCGTACTGCTGAATCCGGATGTTCCATGCGATTACTACCCTCAGCCCACTGTTGTTCTGGTCTTCATTGTGGCATGGCACCTTGCCGTAGCGCTCCTGGCAGTGCATTCCCAATCTGGATGCGTAACAACCTGTGCCCCCACGCAGCAGTGAATCAGATCGTCACGTATGATTCCGTATGAACACCTGAAGCAGCACAGGAACACTTTCGCCATACGCACTGCTGCGGAGAGAACCCCAATGAACACGCTTGCACCATCTGCACCAGCTTCTGATACCCCTGAGGATACTGACAAGGTATCCCTGTTCCAGCGAATTGCGGACAAGGTGAGCTATGGCATGGGCACACCGACGAACATCGTCATCTGGATTCTTGCAGTTGGCACCTGGATAGCGCTCGGACCATATTTCGCCACACACAGCTTTCTTCCTGGCTGGTTCACCTCAAACGGATTCAACTTCCCGCTCAATACAGTGACAACCATCGCAGAGCTGTACATCGGATTCCTCGTAGGCGCTTCCTCGAACCGTTCAGAGAGAAATCTCGAACGCACACTCGCGAAAATCAGTGCACAGGAAGACCAGATTGATGATGTCGAGGTAAAACTCTCGAAAGCGCTCGCACAGAACACGGAACTCACAACAGAGATCCACCATCTCACTACTGTCATCCATGCACTCATGACAGAGAAGTCCTCCAAGGACTGAGTGCTGTCCACAGTCGGTTATGTGTGCGGAAGATCTGTACAGAGAAGCGAAGGACTGCTCGGACAGATCTACCCGTTCCTGGGTAGAGCCTCTATGAGACCAAGCACGTTTCCTTCCGTGTCTTTGCAGTAGACAGTGTCTCCGATTCCTGGAACGTTCTGCGGCTCACCCAGTATCTCTCCCCCTGCTTCCTTCACCTGTTCCATCATTTCCGGAAGGCTGTCCACAGAAATCCAGATGATTGCAGGCTGGCGATTGTAGTTCTTCGGCATGATAGCTCCATCAATACCCATCGGACTCGTTCCAGTCCGGGCAAGAAGATACTCCATCCCATCCATGCCACTATCCCCAATGTTCCAGCCAAAAATCGAATAGAACTTTCGGGCTCGAGGCATGTCCTCTGCCGTAATCTCAAAATGCACTACTCTACCCATGGGTCACTCTCCCGATTCACGTCTACTGCATTGCAGTGTACTGCGACAGCACTCCCCCCATGAGTTTCCGTCCGCACGTTACAGGCTTTTATCCACAATGGCATGTTCCCATGGGAATGCAGGAAAGGGACCAGTGAAGCGGTCCCTGAGGTACGGAGCATGAGCCTTGACTGACCGTACAGTCATCTCCGGGTACCGGAATGCTGACAGCCGATGGCCGAACATGCATCCAGAGTCAACATTTACTACCCGGCCCGTGTGGACGACCTGTCCCACTGCTTCATGGCCATGCACCTGGAGTGGCCCCCTATATTTGGGAGCCCACCGGATCCACTGCTCGCCCTTGGCATAGGATCCGCCTGACGGAGGAAGACGGAGAGATCTCCTCCTTGCCTCCTGGGTTGTCTTGCCAAGGAGTTCCTCCGGGACGCCTGCATGGGTAATGACGAGCCTTCCCCCATCGAGGAACAGCTGATGCGGAAGATCCTGCATGAACGCTACGAGCGCTGACTGGAGGGACTGAGGTGCGAGGTGAAGGGCCTGCATAGTACGTCTTCGGTACCACGGTTCCCTGCGAGCATCAGGTGAACCGAGTGCCTCAAGAAGCTCATCCTCATGATTGCCCCGGATGGCAAGTGCAGTCCCTGCGTTCACATTGTGCATTGCAAAGGCAATCGAGCCAAGTGAATCTGGACCGAGATCGATGAGATCACCAACGAAGACGAGCATCCTCCCTTTGGGATGTCGGGCAATGCCGCCCTCATCGAGCTCATATCCAAGCCGTCTGACGAGCTCAAGAAGCTCATCAAGACAGCCCTGAACGTCGCCAATAATGTCAAAGGGCCCGTGAAGCTAGCGTCTGTCGTATTGGCTGGCAACAGGTCCTCTCCATTGTGTTGGGGGTCTCACAATTGGTTCACGGCAAGGATCTCGCATATCCCAAGCGTACCCGAGTGGATATGCATCATAGGTGACATTTCCTTTGAAGAGCTGATACGGGACCGGCAATCCCATGTGAGCGCATCAGCTGCAGCAGATGCGCTCATATGCCGCAAGCCTTCCCCCTCCCGAGCGAGAGCATGTCCCATGCCGACTGGTATTCGGAATCGTGAACTGAGTCGGTACAATGACTGAAGGGTCCAGGTGGGCCGACGTAGCTCAGTTGGTAGAGCAGCGGTTTCGTAAACCGCTGGTCGGAGGTTCGAGTCCTCTCGTCGGCTCCATTGCAGTGAACGTGATTCGATCCTTATGTGCTCCAAACTGCACATGCAGATCTCTCACCTTGACCCCACTTTCACC
>DAIDIX010000137.1 GCA_027451645.1 Candidatus Dormiibacterota bacterium
TGATCGCAATCATGAGCGGCTGGGAGATGGTCTGCTCGAAGCCGATTGCGAGTGGCGAGTTGTCGTATGCATACTCGCTGACATCAGCAGGAACAAACCGCTTTCTGTCTACCGTTCCGAACGCCGAGAGAATGCGTGGATTCGCAATACCGTTCAGTCGCAGGGCATGGACCAGTTCATGCAGGTTCGCCATGGATTCTCCAGTGTTGGGTCATGGTACCTATGTACCCACGAAGCTTCCTTTGCACACGACTGATCGGTGCCACGCTTGAGCAGGACTTCATGCGGTGCAGCTCGGTTGTCTGTTTCGGTGAAAGTAGCCTCAGGCAGTGCAACCTCAGGGGTTTCATCCAGGAGAACATCGTCCTGCTGCACCGTATACTTCTGGGATGACTGATGCATCCCAACGCACGAAGACTGTATGGCTGTTCCGCGGAATTGGCATATTCTTCTGCATCTCCGGGATCATTTCACTTCTTACCCGTGGAGAGTTCGGGATTGAAAGCCTCTGGTTTGGGGTGTTCGGATTCCGCCAGGCGACACATTTGGCCAACGAACGGCTGATCGTGAGAAATCTCCAGCCTTCAGCTGCCAGGAAGAGGCAGCTGCTCTTGATGTGTACCCAGGTTGTGCCGCTCTACTTTCTTGCATATGCGACCCGGGTGATCGTCTACCTGTACTTTCAGCATGTCCTCGTGGCCAGGTACGCTGTTGCAGCAGGCATAGCTGTTGTACTCAGCCTTGCTGCAGTGCAGCTTGGCCCAAAGTATGGCCGAGCTGGCAGGCATCGTGAGGAACTGGATGGAGGTGCAGCTGGATGAAGAAACGGCTTCTCATCCGGCATAGCTGCATCACAGCTGGCGGATGCATATATGGTGCAGGTATGGATGTGGTGGGGACCTCGCCATACTGGCTGCTCCTCCTGGCAGCATCGTCAATCTTTGGAGCCATCACACTGTATGTGAAGGAGGCGGACACGTATGCTTCCACGTCCTGGAAGCACGTCATCTTTGATGACGGATACTATTCGGTTGGTGTTGCTGCAGTGGCGTACGTTCTCATGTGGCAGCTGCATCGTCATTGATGGCGGATCGTGAACTGTTGTCCACTGGAGGAGAAGCAAGTCATGGGGCATTCGATTCGACATGGTGATTGGACGTGCATTCTGGGAATGTGATGAATCGAGAAACTCGGATAGTCGCTTTCTGCCTCGTCATGGCAGGAAGCATTGTGGCAACGTCGTTCATCATGCTTCAAGGCCTGAACATATCAAACTCCAATGGTGTGGATCCCATCGCTTCCTTCCTGGTCACAGTACTTGTCCCAATGGCATGCATTGGAGTGAGTGGTACAGCATCAGGATGGTATCTGCTCAAGGTGGGACCAGGACCATGGCTTGTCATTCCATGGATTCTCTCGATCCTCTGTGCTGCTGCACTTGCGTTTCTTTCTGCAGGACTGTGAATGTCTGATACGTGTACCGCAGGCAAGAATGTGGAGCGTGAATCTGTTGCGCTGTACCGTACGATATGACGTATGACAGACGAAGCCATTGCCTACGGCGTTGCATCAGAAGATGAGCTTCCTGCAGTGCGTGACTTCATTACTGCCCTCACCTATGATGAGCAGGATCATTATGACCATCCAAGGGAGTCGTTTCAGGAGATTCAGGAGCGCATTCCCGTCCCGTCTGCAACATTCACAGGACACAATCTCCAGTTCGTTGCACGGAACAGTGCAGGCGAGGTTGTAGGATGCTGCTGGTGTGTCATTTTCGATCCCGGCACTGGGCTTGAGGCGGAAATTGCAGAACTCTACGTCCGGGAAGATGCCAGGAGAAAGGGGGTTGCAACAGCCCTAGTCCGCATGGCTGTTGCGTATTTCCGTTCAGCTGGAGTCATGTTCGCACACGTATGGACACGGGCGGGGAATGACCCTGCGCAGCATGCGTATGTGCGGGGGGGATTTTCCCCGACAGACCAGCTCGTCCTGACCTGGCTTCCACTTCCGGACGAAAAGGGAGGAGCCGACTAGTAGAACCGTGATGGAGGAGGCGCTGGCGCCTCGGGCACTGCAGGTTTTGGCTGCTGGTGCCTCGGAGGAGGAGGTTGTGCCTGCCTGCCTGCTTGTGCAACTGCATTTTCTGGAAACGGATTGAATGAATCCACTACGACACCAGTCCCGTACGCAACAACTTCCGTGATGCCGTTACCCACATCGGATGAATCGAACCGGACTGCGAATACTGCGTTTGCTCCATCCTGTGCAGCTGCCTCTCCAAGCCGCTCAAGTGCAGCAGCCCGTGTCTCCTCAAGCATGTTCAGGTAGCTCTTTGGCTCCCCCCCGACAAAAAAGCGGAAGACAGAAGCAAGAAACGTTCCGACATTGCGGTTTCGCGCACTTACTCCAACGAACATTCCGACTGTGCGGGTTACATGGTAGCCGGGTGGGGATTCAGCAGAGGTGATGAACATGATCGTGGAAACTCCAGTGTGGGGAAAGCGTACCATGTGATTTCCCCATATGGGGATGTCCGAAGGGAGATCGGTACTTGGCATAATGGAATGCATGACACTCACTGGAGCAGAAATTGACCATATCGCAGAGCTTGCACGTCTCCAGCTCACTGACGAAAGCCGTGAGCGGATGGTTGAGCAGCTCAGTGCAATCCTCGATCATGTGGCACGGATTCAGGCTGTGGATCTCAGCAGCGTTTCAGAGACGATGCACATGGGGGAGGAGGTCAACCGCTGGCGCAGAGATGAGGTACTTCCATCGCTTGCAGTGGAAGCTGCACTTGCAAATGCGCCTGACAGTGATGGTCACTACTTCAAGGTAGAAGCAATCCAGGAGGAGCAGGCATGAACGGCCTCCGGACTATCACTGCCATGGCAGCAGCCCTCAGGGCAAAGGAAGTGACGCCACGGGAACTTGCTGAGCAGGCCCTCGCCTCCATTGACAGGACGGATGATGCGCTCAATGCATATCTTGCCAGGACAGAGGACAGGGCATATGCACAGGCTGATGAAGCTGCCCGTCGACTCTCATCCGACCCGCATGCACCGCTCCTGTGCGGTGTGCCCATCGCTGTGAAAGATGTACTGACACTTGAGGGTGCACCTACAACTGCAGGCTCGAAGATTCTTGAGGGATTCGTTCCTCCCTATACGGGTACAGCAGTAGGGAAGCTCCTTGCTGAGGGTGCTGTCGTTGTCGGGAAGACGAACTGTGATGAGTTTGCCATGGGATCCTCGAACGAGCATTCTGCATATGGTCCAGTGGGGAATCCGTGGGATACTTCACGCGTTCCTGGTGGCAGCAGTGGAGGAAGTGCTGCCACTGTTGCAGCCCGGACAGTCCCGATGGCACTCGGAACGGATACTGGTGGCTCAATTCGCCAGCCAGCATCACTCTGTGGCGTTGTCGGCTTCAAGCCGACGTATGGCAGGGTGTCCCGCTACGGACTCATTGCATTCGCCTCCTCGCTTGACCAGATTGGACCGTTCACAACGACAGTTGAGGATGCAGCCATCACGTATGAGGCTATTGCTGGTGCGGATCCCATGGACAGCACAACCTCATCCAGGCCAGTGGAGCCAGTTCTCGATGGGCTCCGCGCTCCCATTTCGGGGATGAAGCTCGGAGTGCCAAAGGAGTACTTCTCGGACGGAATCGAGCCTGGCGTACGGGAGAAGGTCGAGAAGGCGATTGCAGTGCTGCAGGACACACTTGGTGCACAGATCGTTGAGGTTTCGCTTCCAAGCACGGATCTTGCACTCTCCGTGTACTACATCATTGCTCCTGCAGAATGCTCCTCGAACCTTGCACGGTTCGATGGCATCCGGTATGGCGTTCGGATCCAGGACGGATCACTTCATGCCTCATATCGGGCTACACGGGGAACGCTTTTCGGTCCAGAGGTGCAGCGGCGGATAATGCTTGGCACGTATGTTCTCTCGAGCGGCTACTATGATGCCTACTACCGACGGGCCCAGAAGGTTCGTACGCTCATTGCACAGGAGTTCACCTCTGTCTTCGAGCAGGTCGATGCGCTCATCTGTCCAACCTCCCCATCAGTCGCATTTCCGAAGGGTGCGAAGTCCGATCCGCTTTCCATGTATCTCCTCGATGCCCTCACAATACCAGTGAATCTCGCTGGACTTCCTGGCATCTCAGTACCGTGTGGTCTTGCTGACGGGCTTCCCGTTGGGCTGCAGGTCATCGGTCCACGATTCGCTGATGGCCGTGTCCTCCAGATTGCGCATGCCTATGAGCAGGCGACCGAATGGCACACAGCTGAGCCGGAAATCGCTCAGGAGGTGAAAGGGTGATGGAAGAGGCAACCATGGCACCAGCCCATGCAGAAACGGACTATGAGGTCGTCATAGGCCTCGAGGTTCACGCACAGCTCCTCACGGAGAGCAAGATGTTCTGCAGGTGCAGTGCCTCGTACATTTCGGCTGGTCCGAATGAGAATACGTGTCCAGTATGTCTTGGCATGCCTGGAGTGCTCCCCGTCATGAATGAGGAAGCCATCCGGGATACCATCCTCACGGGCATTGCACTTGAATGTACCATTCCTGAGGTGTCGAAGTTTGACAGGAAGAACTACTTCTACGCGGATCTTCCGAAGGGATACCAGATCTCCCAGTTCGACCAGCCGCTCACAGTGGATGGAACGCTCCGGTTCATGGTTGACGGGAGGGAGGTGTCATGCGGCATCGAGCGTGTGCATCTCGAGGAAGATGCAGGAACCCTGCATCATCTCGGATCCGGCATCCACAGCTCGCATGCATCACTTGTCGATTTCAACCGAGCAGGTGTGCCGCTTATGGAGATTGTTGGCCGGCCGGACCTTCGTGCACCGAAGGAAGCGAGGGAATACGTTTCGACACTTCGGAAGATCCTCATGTTCATCGGGGTGAACGATGGGAACCTCGAGGAGGGATCCATGCGGTGCGATGCGAACATCTCTCTCCGGCCGAAGGGAAGTACGGAACTCGGTGCGAAGGTTGAGATCAAGAACATGAACTCCTTCCGCTCGATAGAACGTGCACTCGAATATGAGATACAGCGTCAGACTGCCCTACTCCGGCGTGGTGAGACCATTCCCCAGGAGACCCGCGGCTGGATTGATGCAGAGAACAGGACTGTGAGCCAGCGGAGCAAGGAGCAGGCACACGACTACCGGTATTTCCCGGATCCGGATCTTCCTGCACTCTCCATCAGCAGGGAGCTTGTTGAGGAGCTTCGTCACCGCCTTCCCGAGCTTCCCGCTGCAATGCAGAAAC
>DAIDIX010000138.1 GCA_027451645.1 Candidatus Dormiibacterota bacterium
TTCTCGTGCGCTAATCTCGGCCAGTGATACAGTTCGTCCCCTTGTGGGGTGAATACTCCCTCAGGGTAGTCACCCACATGGAGGATGAGCGTTCCGTTAGGAGTGAATGGTCCCACACGGAAGAGTAGTGATCCACCGATAGCTATTAGTAGTATCAGCACGAATCCGCCAAAGAACCATTTGCTGCGCTTCCTGGTTGATTGCAATCGATCAGGTGATGTATTCATACCAACGTCCATACTCGTAACTTGACCATTGCGCAATTTGTCGAACTTGACAAGGTGTAGCAATAGCTATTCGAATTCCAGAGAATGGATACAGCGTATCGCTTGTGTGGATATGGTTGGGCAACGCATGCTCCTCAGGGGTTGAGGGGTCCAATGGGTACCGTAGGTTTGCAGCCTGTCGGCATATGCTGTCGCATCATGATTGTGCTCACAATGAGGGGTGGGCCAGCCCAAACGCAATTCACGAATCCGTGTATGAAGTTGACGGATCCGATCCAGCGCGCCTAAGTTTATTACAGCAGCTGGAGAACGAGCGGATACCCGCATATGCAATCCATCACCATAGTCGAGGCATTCTGTATGCAATGGTCCCGAATAAAATTGGGCTATGCCCGATTGGGAGTGATGGTTGTCGCAGTTATCGCTGCTGGAGTCAGTATCTACTGGAACGTCAACTCTCATACGTGCCCTCAAGCATATTCAACGATGCCGACGACTTTCTGTCTTTCCCCCTCGCAGAAGGAAGCCGGGCTCCACACTGTACATATGTCAACTCTGCCAGACAGTTTCTTTCTCAGTCTTGGTGAGGTACTTGTAAGTCCCCCATCTGGCATCTCAGCATCAGTGACTGAATCTCGGGCCGAGAGCACAGCTCTCGCAATGGCCCGCAAACAATATTCGGAGGACAACCCTGTTATTTCGGAGGTGAAGCTGGAATATGTGCTCGACTTCGACAGTAACACCACACATGGCACTTTGTTCTGGGTCATCAATCTCACCCAACATGGTGGCGACTTTCCTATTACTGGAACTTGTCCCTATGGGCACCCATGCAATATGAGTTCGCCTTCTCGGCATGCGTTCCTCGTTGGATATGTAAATGCGACGAACGGAGATACATCTGTAATCTTGGACCCGTGACTCTCCTCACAAGGGGATGCATCTGAGAGCATCCAAGAAATGGAAACCCGTCAATCAAGTGTGCTCTCGCAGGTTGTCGTTGGCATTTAGTCACGCTTCCTCATTTCATTACCAATGATTTTCCTCAGATGGGAGTGCGGGCGTTGGGAGGACCACAGCTGGGTAACGTGCCTGCATCCGGGGGAAACGTCGAGGCGAGCAGATCTCTGAAGCAGAGTGAATCATTGGTCGTCAATGCGAATCGGGATGGTATTTGACCATACCATCTGTTGATGCTTACATGTGTCTAGAGCCCGATGAGCCTGAGCTGCCAGATCGAAATCATTCTAGCGACCAGGTCCGCCTAAGGGGTCCAAGATGAACCCCTGCTTACCAGCTACAACTTTTGTCAATACATCACCATCGAAATACCCCAACGGACAATCAAAGTAGTGCACTCGGTAGTTGCCTTCCGGCAGCCTTACGGTTGCCCAGATTTCCTGAGGGCCGACGGTGGCCATCGGCCATACGACAAGTGAGTGCGTGGTGAACACTTGCACTCTGCACTTGTATGTGGAACATGTACGGGATGTGCCAGGCGGACACTCGCAGAATCACAATACTGTTTCCAAACCAAAGTGCAACTCGATGTGCCTGGAACTGCGCTTTTGAGCCGTACTGACACTCTGGCTTCTAGAGTTCCCGCACTCCACACCAGAGCGTGTTGCCGGAGGACAGCTTCACATCCAGGCCCTTCCGGGCATCACCCTGACCACTGAGTCTCGCTCTGGCTTCTTGGGGAGAACGGCTGTTCCGAGCAGTTGCCTGCACATTCCTGGCGCTTGGCGACTGTCGTGAATGGAAGTATGCATACGGCAGCCCATTGCTGTCTCTTTCGTTCATGATCCTGTTAGTCTGGCGCTGTGTGTCAAACATGACCAGCCTTCTGACTGGAGATGAAGTGCCTGGCACGTGCAGCTCGAACTCGAGTACAAAGGCACCTGGGGTATCTCCAGGTGCACCAACAGACGATCTCCAGGCAACATCTGCTCTTCGAACGACATTGCCGGATGCTCGCTGCTCCCTGATCCACTGTGCGACGAGCGGTGATTTCCATAGGCCATACGGGATGCTGCATTCGCTGCCATGGCGCAGGGCACCATCACCAAGCTGGTTGACTGCAGTCGTGAGCACATCCTCAAGGGTTGAGTCTGACGGAACCTGCTCCCACTCAGCAGTTCTGGTGAACCATCGCATTCCAGGTGCCTTGGGAGGGTAGCCGAGAACGGAGCGTCCTGAATCGTAGTACTTTCCCCATTCGATATTGGTGGTGGCTCCGGGCAATATGTCGCTTCGGGGTACCCAGAAGCAGATCACATCACTCCGCTTTGCTGCCTCAAGCTCCCAGCGGAGAATGTCCGAATAGGGAACACGGGTTGCCCACTTCCCACCTCTGGGAACTGGCATGAAGACAGCTCCGTCGTATCCGATGCTTCTCAGATGAGCAAGGGCCTGCTGCCGCCAGTCCGGTACGACACCGATCTGCTCACCCTTTGGGCTCGGACCAGCAAGAAAGATCGACTTCTTGAAGGACTCGGGAAATGCTTCAGAAGCATAGTACACATCCATGTACGCAATCATAGACAGCAGCAGCAGACATCAAAGGGACAAAACATGGCTTGCTTCCGGTCATGAATTGCCACAGTACATTCGCTCAGCACAATCGACAGCAATGAGGAGCTCGTAGGGAGTCCATGGGAAGCCAGCGGGTGCTGATTGTGAGCAATGATTGCATTGGGGAATGAGGAGTCGAGCATCTC
Organism: Candidatus Dormiibacterota bacterium; assembly: GCA_027451645.1. Taxonomy (GTDB): domain Bacteria; phylum Chloroflexota; class Dormibacteria; order Aeolococcales; family Aeolococcaceae; genus JAJZLL01. The sequence goes on from DAIDIX010000138.1 coordinate 2,948, forward strand.
CAGATGCGTGAGCGCACACGCACCCATCTGAGTAGTGATTGACATGATCACGCTGTTGCAGCAGAGTCACAAAGTGAGCAGTAACACTATTGAAGGCTCAAGCACCGCTTACCATGAGTCCATAATGAGCTGGTCCCGTGAGAAGCGACGATTTCGAGCGCTGCATGCACTGCTGATCGTGGCACTCGTAGGTATTGCATTCGGTGGAAATGCATGGGTTGCACATGCAGCAACGAGCTACACTGTCACGTTCAACGGGAATGGATCCACTTCTGGAGCAATGAGTCCTGAAACCAGCAGCACTCCCGCTTCACTGACTGCAAACACCTATGTTCGGACAGGATTTGTGTTCACGGGATGGAACTCAGCAGCGAATGGATCCGGAACGGCGTACGCGAATGAGGCAACATACCCGTTCACTGCGAACATCACACTGTATGCCCAGTGGGCAGGTGTGTCTGAAGCTGCCACATTCCCAGTGAATGTCAAGGCTCTTGGAGGGACAACGCTCTCCATCAATCCCCAGAAGGTTGGCGATCTCATTGTCTTTTCCTCCCAGATATGGTCACAGACCATCACTGTGACAGGAGTGAGCTGTCCTGAAACGAGCGCCTGGCAGCTTGCAAAGCGCTATGTGGACACAGTGAATGGAGTAATCACGGAGGAGCTCTGGTGGGCAACTGCCACAGCTACTGGAGCGACGACGATCACTGCCACGTATTCAGCAAGTGTGTCTGCACTCAGTCCTGAACTCGTTGCCGATTCATTCACTTCCTCGAGTCCGCTTGTATGGAGCTTTGAATCGGGTGCTGGTGCTGCTGCAACCAACACAGCCACGATTGCGTATCCCAGTCTTACGAGCGGAGCTGCGCAGATGCAGCTGTACTGGGCCTATGCAGAGTCAACCCAGACTGCAAGCGCAGGCAGCACCACCGGCTTTACATATGATCCAACTGCAGCAGGAAACATGACGACGTTCAACGATGTCCTCAATACATACACTGCCTACGCACCAACTGCAGTGCAGACTGCGGGAAGCAACGACACAGCAATTGCGGGCATATTTGCTGCACAGCTTCCGAGCCAGACCATAAGCTTCACTTCCACAGCTCCCACAAACGCAACTGTTGGCGGGACATACACACCAACTGCAACTGCCACATCGGGGTTGGGAGTACTGTTCTCCATTGATGGCGCTTCTGCAGGATGCTCTCTTTCATCAGGGCTCGTGACGTTCATCTCACCGGCAGGAGTGTGCATCATCGATGCAAACCAGCCTGGAAATGCAAGCTATGCACCTGCTCCACAGGTGCAGCAGATCTTCAGTGTTGGACAGGGTATTCCTGTAACACTTCCTGTTATCCCGGGATCCCTTGCATTTGTTACGCCTCCCTCTGGTTTTGCCTTTGCTCCTGTTACGCTCAACGGCTCAAACCAGACCGAGGTCGCGTCTCAGACTCTCGATATCGGTGACAACACTGGATCTGGATCTGGCTGGAATGTCACTCTCTCAAATACGACATTCACAAGCGGCACGAACCAGCTCGCGAACGGTGACTTCACAGTACCTGCACTGCCAACCTCCGCGTGCGATACTGGCATCTCGTGCAATCTTGCCAATCTCGGAACGTGGTCCTCCTATTCCCTTCCAGGGACTACTGCCACAAAGCTGCTCTCGTCAGCAGCAGCTACGGGTATGGCAAACCAGACTGTGACTGTCAACTGGAAAGCAGTCTTTCCTGCAGACACCTACTCAGGAACGTATACGTCCACGTGGACGTTGACACTCGTTAGCGGGCCGTAACCAGGAAATTTTGTGACACCTTCAATGAAAGTACATTTTTCCTGTTCGTCTCCGGAGATGGGCAGGTGCTACCCGCTATTCAATCCCCAATCTCGAGTGAAGGAGCTACAGAGAGCATGAGTGCGCAGATCGATCCACAAATCCGTGCAAGCCGCTGGAAAATGGGACTGAGGACATTTGCACCCGTGATTCTCCTTTCTGTCCTTGCCGCATGGACTGTGGGCCAGAACTTCAACCAGATTGCATCCAATCCTATGTTCGTTCCAGGTATCACTTCTCAGTGCGACACTCCTCAAGGACAAACAGAAAGCTGTGATGTCATGTACAAGGTAGACGGCAAAACCTATTCACCTTCCATAGGATTTTCAAATGGTACGGAGACCTCAGGAACGGAGGTGTCCATGGTGTATGCTCCCAGCAATCCGGGTAATGCCATAACGGAATCAAGTGCACGTTGCACAGGAAAGCGAATAGGCGTTGCACGGAAAAGCGAATAGCCGTTG
>DAIDIX010000139.1 GCA_027451645.1 Candidatus Dormiibacterota bacterium
CGACCCGCCACCGCTTTTCCTTGGACAGCGGCCTCGTCTCCATGAGCCGAACGCGGTCACCCACGTGGCACTCATTATTCTCATCATGTGCCTTGAGGCGCTGACGGCTCCGCACAACCTTGCGGTACAACGGATGGGCCTTCAGTTCCTGGATGAGCACCACGACGGTCTTTTCCATTTTGTCACTCACAACAACACCCTCTCGGATCTTGCGGTATCCGCGTGGAGTCATCTCCTGCGGTGTGTCGGCACTCATGCCTTCTCCTCCTCAGCAGCTACTTCTGCCTGTGCCTGGTTCCGCACTGTCATGAGCTGTGCGATCTCTCTCTTCAGGTTTCGCATCTGTCGATGATTGTCAACCTGACCTGTCATCTGCTGGACTCGAAGCATGAAGAGCTTCTTCCGGCGGGACTCAAGCTCGGACTCCGTTGTTGCGGAATCCATAGCCCGTACCTCGTCGATCCACTGCGTTCGCTTACTCATTCTCAGTCTCCTCCCCGACGCCTGGCTCCTCACGGACGACGAACCGGGTATCAATTGGGAGCTTGTGGGAGGCGAGTCGCATCGCTTCCTTTGCGGTATCCTCGGATACTCCAGACATCTCGAAGAGCACCTTGCCAGGCTTCACGACAGCAACCCAGCCCTCGGGCTGGCCCTTGCCGCTTCCCATGCGGGTTTCAGCCGGCTTTTTCGTATATGCCTTGTCAGGGAAGACCCGGATCCAGATCTTTCCACCACGGCGAACATGTCGGGTCATGGCACGACGGGCTGACTCAATCTGACGACTTGTCATCCAGCACGATTCCATTGCCTGAAGACCAAAGGTCCCAAAACTGATCGTGTTGCCCTGAGTGGCCACACCACGTCGCTTTCCGCGATGGGTCTTCCGGAACTTCGTGCGCTTTGGCATCAACATGACTACTCTTCCTCGTCCTCCGCATCCTTCTTCACAGTCGTCTTCCGACGGGTCGAAGGAGTTGCGGCTTTCGGTGCTGCTTGGGTCTTGGGAGTCGCTGCCTTGCGCTTTGCAGCGGGCCGACTTGCCGTGACCTTCTTTATCTTCGCATTTTCCGGAGTGGTCCCGTCGTCTTCTGTGGCACCAGAGGTGATGTCTTCAACAACCTCAACATCTGGTTCCTCGACTACTTCCTCGACAACCACCTCGATTTCTGCAACCACTGGGGCTGCTTTCGCTACTGGAGCCACACGCGCTGCTGGAGCTGATGGCGCTGCTGGGGCCTCAGGTTCTGGGAGATCCACAGCAGCCTTCGACTCGAGTCCAGTAATGGCTTCACCTGTTGCTGTAACAAAGTCACCCACGTACAGCCAGCATGTAACACCGATCTTTCCAAAGGTTGTATGGGCTTCCGCCTTTCCGTAATCGATATTTGCACGAAGTGTGTGGAGTGGAACCCGGCCATCCATTTCCCACTCGCGGCGGGACATTTCGGAACCACCAAGACGACCGGCAACTGCAATCTTCACACCGAGTGCACCAGCACGCATTGAGCGCATGATCGCCTGCTTCATTGCCCGACGGAATGCAATGCGCTTCTCGAGCTGGGTTGCGACATTCTCAGCAACGAGTGTTGCATCGAGCTCGGGAGTCTTGATCTCATGGATACTGATCCGAACTCGCTTGCCGCTCATCCGCTCAAGTTCATCACGAAGGGAGTCGACAGCCGCACCCTGCTTGCCGATGACAATACCCGGCTTCGCAGTACGCACAACAACAGTCAGCTGGTTCGCGCTGCGCTCGGTTTCAACCCGAGAAACGCTCGCATTCCGAAGCCTGCTCCGAATGAGACGCCGCATGGCGAGATCCTCATGGAGGAGCTTGGCGTATTCCTTGTCGGCATACCACCGGGCATCCCAGCCACGGTACACACCGACCCGAAATCCTATTGGACTAACCTTCTGACCCATTATCGTCCCCTTTCTCCTCCTTCTCCGGAGCCGTATCGGCTACAGGAGCCGTCTCTTTCGCCGCTGTGGAACGGCGGGCTGGTGCCTTCTTCGCTGGCGACTTTGCAGGCTCAGCGATGCTTTCTGGTGCTGCTGCATGCTGAGCAGCACGTGTCTTCTTCTGTGCAGGAGCCTCGACGACCTCGTCTGTCACTACAGCTGTCAGGTGGCTCATCCGCTTGAAGACGCTACCCACACTGCCACGGGACTTTGGACGAAACCGCTTGATCATGCCTGCTGCATCGGCAGTGACGCGTACAACACGAAGTGCATCTGCATCCAGGCTGTAGTTGTGCTCTGCATTGGCAGCAGCTGACTTGATCACCTTGGCAACATCGCGGGCAACATGGCGTGGCATAAATGACAGAACAGTCAACGCATCGCTGACACGCTGTCCCTCCACGACATTGGCCACAAGACGTGCCTTGCGGGCAGTCGTGCGTACCCACTTTGCTGTCGATGTGACTTCCATTAGCTCCCTTCTCCTACTTGACTGATGAACTTCGTTCCGACTTCCCACCATGGCTACGGCTCCGGCGTGTTGCCACAAACTCACCGAGCTTGTGTCCCACCATTGCCTCAGTGATATACACTGGCACATGCTTGTGACCATCGTGAACTGCAATATTGTGCCCAACCATCTCCGGGAAGATGTCGCTCCGGCGTGACCATGTCTTGATGAGCCGCTTCTCGCGTGAAGCATTCATGCGCTCCACCTTCCGCATCAGGTGCTCGTCGCAAAACGGTCCTTTTTTCAGTGAACGCCCCATGACTTACTTCTTCCTCCGACGAACGATGAGCCGATCTGTCAACTTGTTGTGCCGTGTCCGGTAGCCAAGTGTTGGCTTTCCCCATGGCGTCTGTGGATGACCACCAGGGCCGGATTTTCCTTCACCACCACCATGTGGATGGTCAACCGGGTTCATTGCGGATCCACGGACAGTAGGACGGCGACCACGCCATCTGCTGATTCCTGCCTTTCCCCAGTTCTCATTCTCATGCTCAACGTTGCCCACCTGGCCAACCGTTGCATAGCAGCGAATGTCCACCTTCCGCATTTCCCCGCTTGGGAGGCGAACCTGTGCATACTGCCCTTCCTTCGCAAGGAGCTGAGCAGAAGCGCCAGCACTGCGGACAATCTGTCCTCCACGCCCCATGGATAGCTCAATGTTATGAATCGTGGTTCCAAGAGGCATCTTGGCAAGCGGCAGGGCATTTCCTGGCCGGATTGGTGCTTCTTCTCCTGCAAGGACTGTGGCATCAACCTGCAGACCCACTGGTGACAGGATGTACCGCTTTTCACCGTCTGCATAGTGGACAAGTGCGATGCGGGCTGACCGGTTTGGATCGTACTCGATTGCTGCAACACGGCCAGGCACACCACGCTTGTCACGCTTGAAGTCGATCCGGCGATACGTCTTCTTGTGGCCACCCCCCTGATGCCGTACCGTGATCTTTCCAGAGTTGTTTCGACCTGAGGACTTTTTGAGGTGCTCAGTAAGAGAGCGCTCCGGCTCTGTCTTCGTCACATCAGCAAACGAGCTGACTGCCCTGAAGCGATGACCTGGACTTGTGGGTTTGTACTGTTTTACTGGCATTTCTAAACTCCCTCGTAGACACCTTCAATGCGCTGGCCATCCGCGAGGGTCACGACTGCCTTCTTCCAGTCGGGGCTCTCTCCAAGCATCCGTGCTCCACCCCGACGCTGACGCCGGCGTGCACGACCCTGGACTCGCTGCGTGTTGACACTCGCAACAATGATCTTCTGATCCGAGAAGGCTTCTTCCACAGCCCGCTTGATTTCCACCTTCGTGGCATCAAGGGTGCATCGGAAGACATACTTCCCGCTTGAAGCGATCTGTGCGTAGGACTTCTCGCTCACTACTGGGCGAACGAGTATCTGCTCAAAGCTCCGTCTCATCCCCAGAGTCCCTCCATTTCCGTGAGCGCATCTTTCGTAAACACCAGAGTCTCTGCCCGAAGCAGGTTGTACACGGACAGATTGCTTGCAAGCACTACATGTGCGAAGGGAATGTTCCGGACACTCTTCTCGAGTGGCACGTTATGGGATCCAAGTACAAAGAGCACCCGTCCCTTTGCATTCATCTCCTGGAGCATGCCTGCAATGGTCTTCGTCTTTGGTGCCTCAAGTTCCACTCCCTCAAGGACAGTCACAGTATGTTCTGCAGCAACGGTCGTGAGTGCACCAAGAAGTGCAAGGCGCCTCTGCTTCCGGGGCATGTCCATGGCATAGCTTCTGGGATGTGGCCCGAACACTGTGCCACCACCACGGTAGTGCGGTGCCCGGATTGAACCCTGGCGTGCCCGTCCAGTACCCTTCTGTGCATACGGCTTCCGTCCACCACCACGGACCTCTGCCCTGGTCTTCGTGGAATGTGTTCCCTGCCGGGCATTCGCGAGCTGACGGAGCACCGCCTGGTGCATCACAGCACGGTGAACGGGAACATCAAACAGTGTGGATGGAAGATCCATCGACCCAGTCGTGCTGCCCTGCTGATTGATGATGCTTGCAGTTGCCATTGCTATGCTCCTTCCTTCACTGCATTCCGGACGAGCACGATCGCATTCTTTCCGCCTGGGACACTTCCCCTGACGAGGAGAAGCTGCCGGTCTGCATCAACACGCACCACCTCGAGGTTGCGTACTGTTGCACGAGCATCTCCCAGATGCCCGGCCATCTTGACGCCCTTGAATGTACGGGCTGCATCAGTGGATCCAATGGATCCAGGCTGCCGGATGTTCATCGATCCATGCGTAACAGGTCCGCGATGGAAATTGTGACGCTTGTGGTGTCCAGCGAAGCCCTTGCCTTTGCTCGTTCCCACCACATCGATGCGCTCTCCAGGCATGAACATCTCAACTGTGAGCTGCTCTCCAGCAGTCTCATGATCTGCAAGATCACGCACTTCCATAAGTGTCCGTAGCGGCTTGACATGCGCCCGCTCGAAGTGTCCTTTCATGGGCTTGTTTACATGCTTTGCACGCATCTCGCCATACCCAAGCTGGACTGCGGAGTAGCCTTCCACTGACGTGTGCTTCACCTGGACGACATGGCAGCTCGCTGACTCAAGTACAGTGACCGGAACAACCGATCCGTCCTCAAGAAAGAGCTGCATCATGCCCTTCTTCTGTGCAAGAAGTCCGCGCTGTGTCATGACTTGATCTCAATATGCACACCGCTGGGAAGATTCAGGCGCATCAACGCGTCAACCACTTTCGGGTTGGGGTC
>DAIDIX010000140.1 GCA_027451645.1 Candidatus Dormiibacterota bacterium
AGGAGTTCCAGGTACCCTGCCTATCGACAGAAAGGTGATTGCAGGGGAGCTTGCCTTCAGTGCAGTGACAATGAATTCCCTCTCGGGAGTGCTCAATGGAGATGGAGCAGCAGAACTTGCCTTCGATGCCCATCTCGTGATGGGGCATGTCGTGCAGCTTGCTACAGTCTGCGATACGTGGGTTCGCAAGCATGGCTACCTCACCATTGCAGAGGAGGGGCTCCGGGGCATTGGTCCACGATCTGAACACAGGCCCCATGTGCTTCCAGTCATGGAGCGTGCTGCTGCAACAGTGCGCGGGAATGCTGAGACGTTCATGACCATGGTGGCAAATCCTGCACCTGAACCTCTCCTCATCGAGTACTGGCAGGAACTCCTCGACAGACTCATGAACGAAACGATCACTGCAGTCGAGCGCATGGCGCACATCCTCGATGCAGCAACGATCCATGACCAGATTCTCCGGGAGTCAGTGACACATCCGATGCTCTTCCTACGTGATGTGGTCGAACACTTTGTCATGGAGGGTGAGTCGCTTTCCATGGCAACAGACCATGCACGGTCAGTGCTCCAGCATGTCCAGCAGAAGCGGCCACTTGAGAAGGATGAGCAGGAGGTCATCATGGGCCTCATCGACGCAGTACAGGCACTGAAGAGGAGGGAGAGTGTTGGTGGTCCTGGACCACAGACTGTGGGAAAGCAGATTGTGCGGCTTGCAGCATCGATAACCCGAAGCAGGAGGCTCGTTCCTGTCCTTGCGAAGGCAACACGTCGGGACCGTGAAGTGGGCGTAGCTGCTGTGGAGCGTGCAAACCGTACATGAGTGGAGCAGAGTTCCTCNTTGTGGGAGATGTCCAGGGAGACTGGGAGCGACTTCAGGAAGCCCTTGCACCATATGCTGCAGAGTCGACTCCCACAGTATTTCTTGGGGACTTCTTCCAGGGTGGACAGCCCGGGGACATGGGAGGAGTCCGCTCGGCACGCATAGCACGTGAGCGGCCACATTCCCATGTCGTGCTCGGGAATCATGAGGTATTCATCCTTGCAGTCATTGAGCTCCTGCGGGGAGTTCCTCTTCCCCATGGATTTGCTGATGAACCCTCAATGGGTGCACGGTTCCGTGACTATCTTGCCCAGAAGGACGGCTTCATCCGGTTCTGGGAATTCCGGCGTGGCGACTGGGAGGATGTGCATGCACTCCAGGGTGATCCTGAACTCGAGCAGTGGATACGAGACCTTCCCATCATGCTTAAGCTTGGCGATGGCACACTTGTCCAGCATACGGACACGGATGACTACCTCAGATACGGTTCCACACCTGCAGAGGTGAATGCATGGGGACAAGCCTGTCTTAGTCGCGATGGAGGAGTGTTTGAGCTCCTTCCAATCATCAGCAAGCGGCATGCCTTTGATGCCGAGGAACGGACAGCACAGTACCTCGAAGCATTCAATGCTCCCCGCATAGTCCACGGGCATACTCCATGTGGAGCGGGAGATACTCCCACAGTCCGCTGGAACGGGAGGGCACTCTGCTATGACGGGAAGTTCTCACGGTACTGGCGGAGATCTGATGAAGAGGCGGAAGCAGGGCCAATCTCCGCTACTGTTGGACTGCTGCCACCGCTCTAGACACTGTAGCGTGACGAGCTGAAGAGGCGAGGCGGCAGATCATTCTTTGCCTCCCGGAGGCGACTGCCATCGAGCGGAACTGAGGATTCGATTCCTGCGGATTCCCACCTTGTGACAATCGCATGCACTCCCTTTGGGGGAAGGGGCCAGAGCCACCAGACCGTATCGATGCGACGGTGGGCGAAGGAGCTTGTGGCAAGCGCTGCAGGAGGCATGCTCACAAGCGTGATGCCTGCAGTCGGGGGTTCAGCGAGTGGAGGCGTGAGGACATCCCACGTCGGGTCAACAGGGAGGAGCTCAGCCCTGCCACCTGTCGAGAGGTGGACAGCAAACACGATGGTCCGTGGATCGTCTGCAGTGGCTCCCACTCCGAAGGCGGGATCACTGAAGGTTTCTCCTGCTGCACAGTTCGCAGTGAGGGAGATGAGGACTCCCGTGTCGAAGACAGTCATCTCAGTGATGGCAAGTGCTCCACGGTCAGTCTCTCCGAGACTGAGAGCTGCGTGAAGGGGCACTCCACGCTCATCCGGAGGAGGAAAGGCCCACAGCGGAAGGGAGTGGAGTGTGGGAATTCGGGTCTGGCGTTCATGTTCCTGTTCGCCCTGGTGCTCCATGGCTGTGCACGAGCGAAGCTTCTCTCCTGTGCAGCCAAGCTGGGCAAGAAGCCGTCCTGCTGTGCTCGTTCCCTCTTCTACCACAGCAATGAGCAGATCTCCAGTCGTGATGGAAAGGTGTTCATAGTCATCCGCAATGTCCCGTGCAAGCTCGATGACCCGAAGCATGCGCCGTGACGCCTGGGGAAGTCCTCCAGTGACAGTGCGGGTGAGAGGCGGATGGCCGGAAAGCCTGGAGTTGAGCATGCTGATGTCGATGCTGCATTCCTGCAGTGCGTGGTGGGCAACGGACTGCGTGTCGTTTGCCATGCCAAGGAGAAGATAGTCCGGAGTCAGATAGGGGTAGCCATCATGCCGTGCACGTGCATGGGCATCCTCGAGACAGTCTTCCGCAATAGGGGTGAGAGAGCTTGTCGTATCCATGATGCACATAGCGTACCGTCATTGACGCTCTCCAGTGTGGATTCATGCCACCTGACACAGGGCACATGGGAGGAATCCATCGCAACAGATCTGTCACGGTTTCGTTTCAGCCTCTACGGGGAAGGTTTGAAGTATGTCCCGTACACTGTGAATACACCAACCATGAAGGGAGTGCGTTCCATGGCAAAGAAGACATCTCGGAGGAGCCTCGAAGGAGCCGTACGTGACCTCATCGACCGTGCCCGGGAGATCATGGAAACTGCCCTCCATCCAGAGGTGCCGCCGGAACGGGCTCTCATTCCCATCCCTGTGAGGGATGACTATCCCGAGCTTCGGAACCGGTAGGAAGCATTGCGCTTTTCCCTATGCTGTGCTGTCCTGGGCTGGAGCACGGGCAGGAAGTGTTGCTGGTGCTGCTGAGTCAGGAGTGAACTCCGGAAGGAGGGGAAAGTACCCGATGCCAACAGCTCCTGGCCCGGAATGGGCAACAATGACGGGACCAAGCTCGATAGCGACAGGCGTTGGCACGGAAAACGGCTTTCCCCGCTCAATGAGGAGATTGGCCATCTCATCATTCTGTGCATTTGCAACGAGCACCTCGATGCTCCCGTACGTCTCCTTCGCTTCGCTGATGAGTTCAACCATCTGGTCAAGCACACGTGAGAAGGTACGGATCTTCTTGATGGGTTCCACCCTGCCATTCACGAGCGCGAGAAGTGGCCGGAAGTTCAGGAGGGTTCCCAGAAGTGCCTGCGCTCCTCCAATCCTTCCTCCACGCCGCAGGTACTCAAGTGTTGGAACTGTGAAGTAGAACACCTGGGTTTCAATGAGTGTCTTCACACAGGAAAGCGCTTCATCGATGGATGCATTGCGGTCCCGAAGCTCCTGCATGTGCATGACGATCCGGTTGAGGGGTGGACCTACTGACTTCGTGTCGAGAACATGCACAGTCTTTCCAGGAACGCTGGCTGCACCCTGCACTGCTGCATTGTACGTTCCGCTCAGCTCAGAGGAGAGAGTCAGGCACAGGATGGGAAGACTGTCACCAAAGCTTGAGAACATCTCCTGAAATGCACCAGGTGAGGGCTGGGATGTCCGTGGTGGAACATCGCTCTGCTCGAACTTCGCATAGAACTCGCCCGTCGTGATGTCCACACCGTCCGTATATTCTGTCGTGCCGAATATGACTGTGAGGGGAACGATCCGGATGTCATGGGAAGCGACATAGGATGGGTCGAGTACTGCAGTGCTGTCAGTGACAATGTGGAACTGTGGCATGGAATGTCCTTTCGATCACCGAGATGGTCTGTGGATCACTTACGATCCTACCGGGTTATGAGGGGTCGTGCACGGTTGTGCGGGAACCTTCAAGGCAGCACCATGCACCAAGAAGGGTCTGTTCTTCGCCCAGCTTCTCCACAACAATGCGGGGGAGGGGCTGGATGTGGATGAGCTGATCCATGGTTGACTGGAGTGTGGGGGAGATCGCATCCCAGTGCGCTACAAGTCCACCACCGATGATGATGACATTGGGATCGAGGAGTGCTGTCGTGTTCGCCATCGCCATGCCCAGCCACATCCCAACCTCCTCCCAGACAGCTGGATCATCGAGAGCATGTGCCTCGACTCCATGGAGATCCGCGAGGGACCGTCCGCCAATAAGCGCCTCAAGGCATCCAGCACCACCACAGGTGCATGGGGGCGGGTTGAGGTGAGGGGGAATGAGCACCTGGTGGCCACCTTCCGTGTCATGCCTTCCAACAAGGAGGGATCCGTGGTAGACAATCCCAGTGCCTACGCCCGTGGAGATGGTGTAGTACACGACAAGATCCTCATCAGTGCCAGCTCCGAAGGCTGCCTCAGCAAGGGCTGCACAGTTTGCATCGTTCTCCACTGTGACAGGACAGCCGTACCTCGAGTGGAGTGCATCCCTGAGGCGGAGATTCTGCCACGAAGGACTGAGGTTCGGGGGATTGAGCACCATTCCCTCCGGTCGGGAGAAGGGTCCTGGTACACCAATGCCGATTCCGCGGACAGGGTGGTCCTCACGCACCTCCTCGATCATGCTGGCGAGCATGCCAACGGGATCTTCCTGTGCTGTGGGGCGTTTCACGCTTCCCGCAATGGCATGTCCATTCCCAGCCCGGGCAACGACAGTTTTCGTACCGCCAATGTCGATGAGGATGTCGCAGGGTTGTGTGGAGGGTGGCATGGGTTCCCTTGTGCTCGCACTGATGCAGCAGAGAATGAAGTTCGACTGTGCAACAATTAACGAATATACAGTGCAGCAGACAGTGATGGGCAGTGGGGAGAACCGGATGGCAGGAGTCGGGCAGATGGAGGGAGCCTCAATTATCGCCGGCTCCCACCGATTTGACAGCATCTTGTTTCGAGGCCTCGCTCACGATGGCCTCGGCATGCCACCGCCGGGCCGCTTCCAGGAAGGATGCCGACGCCTCGGGAGTCGCGAAGGCCCGCTTCGGGACCGGGTAGGCCATCGAGGCTCGCTCTCTACCCCTGAGTGGGT
>DAIDIX010000141.1:0-256 GCA_027451645.1 Candidatus Dormiibacterota bacterium
TGGACGTCTCAGATGACTACAGCTTCAGGATGCAGGTCATTCCTCTGGAAGCTTCCAGGGTCATATGGACGGATATCGACTTCAGGAACCTTCCCGAGTACTGTCTCGGAGAGGAGGAGCCCAATCGCTGGTGCCTGCATGAAGCCGTGTCCACTGAACCCGCAGCACTCCCACAGTCCATCCACATCAGGATCCTTCCCAACAATCGCATGATGGTCCGGTGAGACTTCGTATAGCCCAGCCCAGCCTGTTGCAA
>DAIDIX010000141.1:266-5127 GCA_027451645.1 Candidatus Dormiibacterota bacterium
TCTCCATGTTGCATGCTCCACAAGATGTGGCAGGAAATCCCAGTTCACACTTGTGTCAAAGGATGAGGGCTCATCCGGGTCACTCATGCCAAGAAGCATGCCATCTCCCTCTGGATGACAGTAGAAGGATGTGCGGAAATCGACAACCATGGGGTACGTACTGCTTCCGGGAAGTGGTCCTGTGACAAAGATATGCCTCCGGTATGGGTCAACCGGCACTGTGGCACCAGCCATCAGGCCAATTGCCCGTGAGGATGCTCCAGCACAGTTGATGACAGTTTCTGACTCAATGCTCCCATGGCTCGTCTCAACACCGTGAATAGCGTTGCCCGACACCGTGATTCCTGTCACCTCGCAGTCCTCAAGGATGACTGCACCATGCCTCCGGGCTCCATTCGCATACCCCATCGTTACTTCATTTGGACCAGCGATTCCATCTGTGGGACACCACGTTCCTGCACGGACATCCTCGATACGGATGTCCGGAAGCCTTCGGTGTATCTCCCCAGGACTCAGTATCTCCACCTCAGCAAGTCCACAGGAGTGCTGCAGTTCGACATTGCGCTCAAACTGAGCCACCTCCTCGTCTGACGTCGCAAGAAAGAGATATCCAATATGGCGGAATGCAGCAGTGCTTCCTGTCTCGGACTCAAACTGGTCGAGAAGCTGCCTGCTGAGCATGGCAACCTCAATGTTCACCTTTGTCGAGAACTGCTGCCGTACTCCTCCCGCACACTTCCCTGTCGAGCCTGCACCGAGTGATCCCTTCTCGAGCAGCACCACACTGCGATGCTCCCGTGCAAGGTGGTACGCCACGCTGCAGCCCACTGCACCACCGCCAATGATGACGCAGTCCGCAGTGGAAGGAAGTGCACTGCTCACGAGGCTGCACCCCATAGCCATGACTCATTTGGCATGGCTTCTCCATCGAGAAAGGCAGTGATGACAAGGAGCTGACGTGTGATGAATGCCTCATCCCAGCCATGTCCTGCATCCTCAAATATGGCAAGGCTCACCTGATCCCAATCCTTCACCGCTTCCACAAGCTTCTCCACATTGAGGATCCTGTCGTTTCGTGCTGCCATGAGAAGTGTGGGACAGTTGAGATCCCGGAGCACACCGAGCCGTGATGCACGGAGGGATGTTCTGAGCCATTCCCTCGCTGCTCTCGGATCTGCAAGGCACTGGTTCCTGAAGTTGAGTTCCGCTTCCTCAATATCGACATTTGGCCCTTCCACAACAAACCGCTTGTAGAGGTCAGATACTGTCTTCTGCCTGCTGAGCCAGACAATGGATGGATATACCCCAGCTGCTGTGAGCATGGCTGCCTGCATGTGGAACCTGCGCCGGACGAGTTGGGGGTCCAGGAGCGGGGTATGGAGGATGATCTGATGCACAGCATCCGGTCGGAGTGCTGCAACAGCCATTGCCGTATCTGCACCAAGGCAGAGACCGCCGAGATCGAATGTGTCGCCCACGCCTTCATGATCCATGATGGCAAGAATCTCATGAGCAAGCCTCTCCGATGAATGCACATCAGGAAGTCTGTGCGATGCCCCGCATCCTGGGAGGTCAGGGATGATGAGGCGGCGGCGTGTGCCTATTGCACTGATCCAGTGGCGGAAGTTCTCTGCAGAACCGAGGAAGCCGTGGCAGAGAAGGAGTGGTGGACCGTCACCTTCGCTCACGACATATCGAACCCTGCCGTGACCGGCCTCAAACACCCGTTCGAGAAGTTCCATGCGCCCTCGTGCAAGTCATGCCTGAATTAAGCCATGGGACTAGGCTTCTGTATCGATCTGTGCCCGCTGAAGCTGTCCACTGTAGTCAATGTACACGGATTTCCACTCCGTGAACTCATCAAATGCAGTAGCCCCTGCCTCCCTGAATCCATTCCCTGTCTGCTTCGTGCCGCCAAAGGGAAGCTGGATCTCAGCACCAATCGTTGGAGCATTGACATACACAAGTCCAGCATCAAACCGCTCAATTGCCTGGAATGTCGCATGGACACTTGCTGTGTAGATGCTGAGGCTCAGGCCATATGGTGTGCTGTTTGCCACCTCGATTGCCTCATCAAGGGTATCGACAGGAATGACAGAGAGGACAGGGCCGAAGATCTCCTCCTGGGCAATGCGCATGTCAGGACGAACGTCCGAAAAGATCGTGGGAGCAATGTACGATCCTGACGTGAATGGCCCGTCTGTGAGTTCCATGCCGCCTGTCAGAAGCGTTGCACCCTCTTCCTTGCCAATGGAGATGTACGAAAGGATGCGCTCCTTCTGCGTGTCATTGATGACAGCTCCCACCTCGATAGCAGTATCTGTTCCAGGTCCTACACGGAGGCTTCCTGCTCGGGCAACAAGCCGCTCGAGGAGCGGTGCAAGCACTCTGCGCTGGACGATGAGCCGTGAAGTGGCTGTGCACCGCTGGCCTGAAGTGCCAAATGCTCCCCATATTGCTCCATCCGCAACGAGATCGAGATCTGCATCCTCAAGAACGACAATGGCATTCTTGCCGCCGAGCTCGAGCGAGAACCGCTTCAGCTGCTCTCCACAGACTCGGGCCACATGCCGACCCACCTCGACACTTCCCGTAAAGGAGACAGCCTTCACATCCGGCTGGTGGAGAAGCGCCTCACCAGCCTCCTCTCCAAGGCCGTACACGACATTGAGGACACCAGGAGGAAGTCCAGCAGATTCAAGGATCTCGACAAACCGTGCAGCGAGCATCGGAGTGTCCTCAGCAGGCTTCAGCACCACTGTGTTTCCCGCCATGATGGCAGCAAAGCTTTTCCATGAGGGAATCGCGATGGGGAAGTTCCATGGTGTGATGCAGCCAACGACACCAAGCGGTGCTCGCACAGTCATTGCCCACTTGTTGCGGAGTTCTGAGGGATATGTTGCCCCGAGTGCCCTTCTGCCTTCACCTGCCATATACTTCGCCATGTCGATGGCTTCCTGCACATCGCCACGTGCCTCGACAAGCACCTTGCCCATCTCTCTCGACATGAGCTGTGCAAGCGACTCCTTCTCCCCAGCAAGCTTCTCAGCAATGTGGAGAAGCACATCTCCCCGTGCAGGTGCAGGAGTGGTGCTCCATGACTGGAATGCCTTCTTTGCCACATCCACAGCATGGGCGACTTCTGTTTCCCCGCTCCTCGGAAAGACACCAACCACATCTGCATGGTCTGCAGGATTGACGGAAGTGAAGGTGGACATTCCGTCTGGAACAGCCTCGTCCTTCCCTCCAATGTGGTTTCCCTTCACTGCAGCTGCTGTTGCCATCTCCCTAGCCCTTCCGTTCCATTTCTTCAATGCTTTTCTCAATCATCGAGAGTCCAGCATCGAGATCGCTGTCAGAAACTGTCATCGGAGGAATGAGGCGAATGACATTGTCATCCCGTCCGCACGTGAGCGTAAGGACACCACGCTCGATCGCCTCGCGGTGAACGCCCTCGACAAAGGAAGTTGCTGGAGTGGAGCCCTTCATGAACTCGACACCAATCATGAGGCCACGGCCCCTGATGTCTGCGACATGGGCATATCGGTCCTTCCATGTGGCAAGCCGCTCCATCATCTGTGCACCAAGGCGTGATGAACGGTCAAGGAGATGCTCATCCTCGATAACGTCCATGACTGCGAGAGCTGCTGCACAAGCGACAGGATTTCCTCCATAGGTCGTACCGTGCTCGCCTGCGTGCCATGCTTCCATCACCTCGTGCCGTGCGACCATGGCACTGATGGGAAGTCCATTGCCGAGCGCCTTCGCAACGCACATGATGTCGGGTTTCACACCATCGTGGTCGACAGCAAACATCTTGCCTGTGCGTCCCATGCCGCTCTGCACCTCGTCTGCAACAAGGAGGATGCCATACCGGTCACAATATGAGCGCAGTGTCTGGAGGAATCCCTCGGGTGGAACAACATAGCCTCCCTCACCGAGGATTGGCTCGACAACGATAGCTGCCACGGACTGGGGATCCACCCAGAGATCGAACATGTTATCAAGGTACTTTCCGGCTGCAATTGGACAGGGCTCGCCTGGTGCATGGGTGCATGTCCGGAAGCAGTAGGGATACGGTGTGTGATGCACACCCGGGAGGAATGGGCCAACTCCACGGTGATACTTCGACTTGCTTGCAGTCAGGGAGATTGCACCGTAGGTCCGTCCATGGAACGAGCCCTCAAATGCAATGATGTCCGTTCTGCCTGTGCTTCTTCGTGCAACCTTCAGGGCTGCTTCCACAGACTCTGCACCGCTGTTCCCGAAGAACACCCGGTCAAGACCGTCCGGTGTAATGGCAACGAGACGCTCCGCTGTCTCCACAATCTTCGTATGGTAGGCAGTCGTCGAGGTGTGCCACAGCTTGTCCACCTGCTCATGGACAGCCTGGACCACCCGTGGATGCCTGTGGCCAACGCTTGTGACTGCAATTCCGCAGCCAAAGTCAAGGACATCCCTGCCGTCTGCAGTGTGGAGATGGGAACCCTCCGCCTCAACAATGACGAGATCCGAGTACCGGCTGTACACCTGGGAGACTGCCTTCGCGTCCCGTCCTCTCCATTCCTTGTCCGTCATGTGGGTCTGTGCGACTGCTGTCTTCATGCAAGTACTCCTTCGATCGTGGTTCAGCTGGGGGCAATCAGTCTACTGCGATCCTGCTGGTGATGGTGTGGTGGCCCGGGAGGGAACTCCTACCTTTCCAAGGGCAAGAAAGCCTGCAAACATAATGACAATTCCAATGAGCTCATAGAGGCCAAGCTCATCAACTGAACTCAGTCCCGCAGTCTTCGCAACACTGAATCCTGCACCGATAATGCTTGCTCCAATCGTGAGCAGCACGTTGCAGACAAGGAGATCG
>DAIDIX010000142.1 GCA_027451645.1 Candidatus Dormiibacterota bacterium
GCATGATTCATGTACTCCTGGAAATTCACAATCTAGAATGGGATGTCGTCAGGATCGATATCACCGTTCGATCCAAATACGTCTGGGGCTGACGATGCAGCAGCTGCAGGGACAGGGCTACCTGGCAGCTCACTTGATGCACCCTCCTGGCGGCTGTCAAGGAACTGCACGTCGTTTGCATTGACTTCAGTCTTGTAGCGCTTTGTTCCCGTCTGCTGGTCATCCCAGCTGCGGGTCTGGAGCCGTCCTTCGACATACACGAGGCGACCCTTCTGGAGGTACTGGCCACACAGCTCTGCGAGCTTGCGGTTGCCCTGGTTCCACACAACGACATCATGATAGTCAGTGAACTCCTTCCGTTCACCGCTTGCAGAATCCTGGCCATACCGGTTCGTTGCAAGTGCAAGCTGGCAAACAGCAGTTCCTGAAGGGGTGTACCGGAGCTCCGGATCGCGCGTGAGGCGACCTATGAGCATTACACGGTTGAGTGATCCTGCCATGGCTATTCCTCCTCTTCCTCGTCATCATCGTCACGGGATCCGCGTGCAGCACGTGAGGGAGACTCGGATTCCTCGTCATCCTGGCCATGCTCACTGGCCGTTCCATCGCTCACAGAAATGTCAGTGGTTGTCGAGCTCAAAACGATGAGATGTCGCAGGAAGTGCTCACTGATGTGGAGAGTGCGTTCCATCTCCTTGATGACAGATCCTTCCACATGGAAGCGGTCAATGATGTAATACCCTTCCTGATAGCCCTCGATGTCGTATGCGAGATGTCGACGGCCCCAGCGGGTTGTCTTGTCGACAGATCCCGAGCCATGCTCCACGATTTCATGAACTGCTGCAAGTGCAGAATTTACTCCATCCTCGTCCAGCTCTGGACGCAGGATGTACATTGCCTCATATTCTTTGACCATATGAATATGTCCTCCTTCCTGTGGTCATTGGCACCATGCTGGTCACGCAGTGGTGCAGGAAAGGCTAGTTCCTGCACATGAGTGTACCAATTTCCTCTGGTATGACTGTCCATGACGACAGGTGCCTGTCGTCACTGCAGCATCCGGGATTGACGGAATGACATATCGCTGGCACGATATTTTCCATGGAGATGGGGGAACTTCTGCAGCAGGTACCAGGAGGACCGTGGGTCCTTGTCAAGGAGCGCGTGCTCGGAAGGGGTCATGTCTACAGGTCGCTCGATGACGCAAGGATCCTCAGGATTGGTCCACGTCGACCCACGATGGCTGAAGGACGACAGACTGCATGGTTGCACAGCGAGGGATTCCCCGTACCGGATGTGCTGTGCATTGGACAGCACGGTGAAGTGGGGTACTGGGTAGAGTCCTCTTCTGGCCAGGAACTGCTTGGTGAGCGCTTTCGCATGCAGTTCCAGCAGACTCGCAGCGTTCAAGATGCGGATGTGGATATCCTCAGGAAGATCATCGTGCAGTGGCTCGATGCACAGCTCAGTCTCGGAAAGCATCTTCCACAGCGAGATGGTCTGTACGCAGGTCTCAACATTGCGAATGTGCTTAGCGAAAATCCGGATATTTCTCCATCCCTGGTACGCAGTGCCCTGCGGCAGGCAAGGAAGGCGCTTTCCCCGTACCCGTCAGCGCCTACTCATGGTGATGCCAATGCCTTCAACATGCTCGATGGTGGAATTATTGACCTCGAGCATCTCTTCTGGGGTCCAGCAGGATACGACTCACTGAATGCCATAGATTTCACAGAGTTCTTCGCAGTCGAGTCCCCGGTGAGGAGTCATCTCGCATTTCGGTTCACTGACGTTCAGCGAAACCGGTGCCTTGCAGCCCTCGATGAAGTTGCCTTGGCGCATGGAGTACCAGCCATCTCTGAACATTTCAACGACTTCTTCATTCTCAAGGTGCTGTGGTCGCTTTCCCACATGCGGGAGATCATTCCGGTCCGTCCGGATGGCGAATATCTTTGGCTCTGGAGGCGGGGCGTTGCCAGGCATGCACTTGACAGGTATCTCGCGCATGAAGATATTGATCCGCGCACATTTGCACGCATTGCACCGCTCATGCTGCAGGAACCGGAAGGAAAGCCTGACGTGCAGACCTTCGTGCAACCCTGATCCATGCACAGCACCCACGGTTTTTATTGTGATAGTTAGTTTCAGAAACTAATTGATATAATGATGAGATGGGCAAACAGACGATATCTTCAGTGGCACAGGCAGTGAGATTCTCTGTCATGCGGCTGAGCAGAACGCTTCGGACAGAGCATTCGGATCCATCGATATCCCTCACAGAACGGAGCGTTCTTGCAGCACTTGGTCGTACTGGCGCCATGACACCTTCGGCACTTGCGGAGCGGGAGCGAATGAAAGCGCCATCGATGACCCATGTTCTTGCAGAGCTCGAGACACGGGGACTTATCCGGCGGATTCCATGGGAGTCGGACAGGCGATGCGTCGACATCACGCTTACTGATGCAGGGATGGCGATTGTCCATGAGGATCAGCGTCAGCGCACGGAATGGCTTGCAGCACGGATCCGCAAGCTTTCCCATGAGGAGCAGGAGATACTTCGCATAGCGGCTCCGATTCTTGACAAGCTGAGTGGATCATGAGCAGCGTGTTTCGTTCGCTGCGCGTGCGGAACTACCGCCTTTTTGCATCAGGACAGCTTGTATCCCTTGCCGGGACATGGATGCAGCGGACTGCACAGGACTGGCTCGTGCTCCGTCTCTCGCACAACAGTGGTGCAGCAATCGGCATCACCACTGGGCTCCAGTTTCTTCCTCTCCTCCTGTTCGGCCTGTACGGAGGAGTCATTGCTGACCGCTTTCGGAAGAGAAACCTCCTTGTTGCGACACAGAGTTTCATGGCTCTGTGTGCTCTCGCTCTTGGAATTCTCGATGCGAGTGGACAGGTGACACTGTATGAGGTGTATGTGCTTGCCTTTCTCCTGGGAGTGGGAACGGCAGTTGACAATCCAGTGCGGCAGGCATTTGTCTCCGAGATGGTTGGTGCGAAGGATGTGGCAAATGCCATATCTCTCAACAGTGCAACCTTCAACACATCCCGCATCATTGGCCCTGCCCTTGCGGGAGTGCTGATCGAAACTGCTGGAACAGCTGTGCTCTTCTTCGCAAATGCAGCATCATTCCTCGCAGTCATAGCTGGACTTCTTCTCATGCGTGAGGAGGAACTCCATACGAGGGAAAGGCTCAGGAGGGCAAGAGGACAGCTCCGTGCAGGACTGAAGTACGTCTGGTCGCGGAAGGAGCTCCTTGTGCCCATCTATCTTGTTGGCGTTGTGGGAACGTTCGGGCTCAACTTCCAGGTGACACTGGCACTCATGGACAAGACCGTGTTCCATCGGGGTGCAGCAGGCTACGGTTTTCTGACTGCCATCATTGCACTCGGGTCGCTTGCTGGCGCACTTGCAGGTGCACGACGTGAGAAACCAAAGATTGGCACGCTTCTGGCAACAGTGACAGCATTTGGTGCAGCAGAGGTGGTGTGCGGTCTCATGCCAAGCTATCCACTCCTTGCGCTGCTTCTCCTTCCTTCAGGCTTCTTTGTCATCAGCTTCTCTACGGGAGCAAACTCCTTTGTGCAGCTGAATTCCGAGGGTGCCATGCGGGGCAGGGTCATGGGGGTGTACATGCTCGTTTTCCTTGGAGGCACTCCGCTTGGAGCTCCAGTCATTGGATGGCTCTCCCAGACCTATGGTGCACGGTGGGGACTCATCATTGGAGGACTCCTGTCTCTCGCTGCCGGTGCAACTGCAGCTGGAGCAATGGCATTGTACAGGCGTGGTGGCGTTCGAAGGAAGCGGAAGCTTTCCGATATCAGAGCACAGGAGTCTGTACCCCTACCTGCACCAGCCCCGCAGGACGTGCAGCCGTAGTACGGAACGGTCCAGGGTTGGCTCAGGACTTGCACTTAACATAGAAGTTATATAACATACTAGTTAATAACAGCTCCACGACAGGATTCAGCCATGGAAGCGGCATACCCAATACAGCCGGAACTCGACAGAACATTTGCAGCACTTGCGCACCCGGTACGCCGTGCCATGCTCCTTCGTCTTGCAGCAGGACCAGCTTCCCCGTCTGAGCTTGGGGCACCATTCCGCATGAGTCAGCCAGCAATTTCACGACACCTTCATGTCCTCGAGGAGGCCGGCCTCATCACACGGGAACGGAGTGCGCAGTGGAGACCGTGCGTGCTGCACAAGGATCCGCTTCTTGAGGCAGATTCGTGGCTTATGGAGTTCCGTCGGAGCTGGGAAGAGCGGCTCGACAGGCTGGATGGATACATAGAGCACCTGCACGAAACGAGCAGCGACATCATGCAAAAGGAGCGAGAAGATGGCAGAGAACATACCAATGGCTGATGTGGTGGCTGAACGGGAAGTCTCCCTCACCCGCCTCTTCCATGCACCACAGGCAGAGGTATTTGCCATGTGGACAGAGGCGGAGCACATTGCACGCTGGTGGGGACCAGATGGATTCACCTGCTCGAGGGTGGAGTCCGATCCCAGAGCCGGTGGAGATCTTCTCATTGTCATGGATGGACCCGGAGGCTTTCAGCAAACCCTGAAGTCGACATTCCGGGAAGTACTTTTCCCAGAACGGATTGTGGTTGATTCCGAAGTGACAATGCCAGATGGCACAAAACTCCTCTCCTCATCCTTTACCGCAACCTTCCGGAGTGTGGAAGGGGGTACAGAAGTCAGTCTTTCCGCTTCAGCTGCTGTCTATCAGGAAGCAGGCAAGCTTGCCCTTGCAGGAATGAAAGCAGGCTGGAACCAGAGCCTGCAGTGTCTCGATGATGCACTGCAGGGCACTCTTGACAGGCAGCTCGTGTTCATCCGGCTGTATGATGCACCACCTGAGGCAGTGTTTCCCCTCTGGACATCGGAAGAGCACCTGGCGAAGTGGTGGGGTCCGAAGGGCTTCTCCATATCCGTGGATTCAATCGATGTTCGTGAGGGAGGCGCATGGGTGTATACCATGCATGGTCCTGATGGGAGAGACTACCCAAACCACATTACCTACACTGAGGTCCGAGCTCCAGAGCGGCTGGCGTATGCAAACGGGTCACCCGGAGGAGAGTATCCAGCATTT
>DAIDIX010000143.1 GCA_027451645.1 Candidatus Dormiibacterota bacterium
ACCGGATGGCGGTGCCACATACACTCCTGCCACACCGACAGCGAACACCCCCGGATTTGCAGGCGGACTTCCCCAGAAGTACCAGGAAGTTGAGGCAATTGCAGTGGCGAACACAAATCCTCCCACTGTCTATGTAGCGCTTGACCAGCCTGGTACTGGTGGCAGCATCTACGAGCTTGTTGACAGCAGCGCACCTGCTCCACCGAGCCTCATTGCTGATGTGCCTGGACAGGCACTGCCCTCCGTCGTAGCAGCTCCATCACCCCTGTCGACTCCAAAGCCCTCTGCCACGCCAGTACCAGTGAAGAATGGCGGGAAGTCAGCCATAGCAAAGGTGCTAGGCACAGCGTTCCGCTGGCCCATTCCCCTCCTGTTCGAGATCCTCTTTCTCTGTGTCGTCATCTATCTCATCATCCGCTGGCGACAGCATTCGTTCGACATTGAAGGTCCGCCCTGATTTTCAGGGCATGAGTGAGGGGTCATGCCACAGCCGAACGTTCTCCTTGCATTCGCAGCTGGTCTCGTATCCGTTGCCTCCCCCTGCGTCTTTCCGCTCATCCCTGCATTTGCTGCCTTCATGGGAGGATCGAGTGCAGCAAGCGAGACATCCCAGCCAACACAGCGGCTACTTGTCCGGAGCCTCCTGTTTGTTGCAGGATTCACTTCTGTCTTCGTACTTGTCTTCTACATCCTCCAGACGCTCGAGGTGACACTCTTCGGAAGGTACCAGCACCTCTTCTCGCTTGCTGCTGGCTGCATCGTGCTGCTCTTCGCCTTCCAGATGCTCGGTGTCTGGCAGCCGAAGTGGATGCTCCGGGAATGGAAGCCGTTCCAGCCTCTCCAGAGAAGCTCATGGCTCGGAGCAGTCCTTCTTGGAATCTCGTTCGCCATAGGCTGGACACCCTGCATTGGACCAGAGCTGGGAGCAATTCTCCAGCTTTCACTCACCGGATACAGCGGTCTTCCCTTCCTTCTCGTCTATGCAGCTGGCCTTGGCATTCCCTTCATCCTCATTGCCCTGCTCTCCGGACGGTTCGCACCGACACTCCGCTCGTGGAATGCACATGGCCGCGCTGTACAGCGGGTGGGTGCTGTGCTCCTCATCATCTTTGCTGCAGTCCTCATTACTGACAGCTTCCCTGCTCTCAGCAGGCTCGTTCCTGGAACACCCTTCAACCTGTAGGTGCGAGCGGCAGCTCCACCAGAAATGTCGTTCCTTCTCCTGGGTGGCTCACCACAGATATTCTCCCTCCCTGCGACTCCACAAGTCCCTTCACGATGCTGAGACCGAGCCCGCTTCCTCCATCCTCCCTGCTCCGTGTCTTCTCCCCACGGTAGAACCGCTCGAAGATGTGGACCACGTCCTCCTGGGAGATTCCTGGCCCATCATCATGTACTTCGATACGTGCAAGCTCCCCAGTACCTGACGTTGTCCACACCTGACGTGCTCCCTTCGCATACGTGCATGCATTGACGAGGAGATTCCGCATGATGGTGCGGAATGCCTCAGGATCTCCATGCACAGGAAGGGATCCTGGAGCAAAGGCGCGGACACACTCGTCTGGCATGCCTGGCACACCCTCATCAAGGATGGAGCCAAGAAGCTCATTCACATCGAACAGCACAGAAGTTGCAGGAGGTGCGTTGTCCAGGCGTACGAGAGCAAGAAGATCGATGACGAGCTTCCTCATCCGTTCCGCCTCCTGGGACATTGAGGCAAGGGCTGGCTCAAGAACAGCCGGGTCCCGAACTTTCCCTCTCCGGAGCACATCGAGATATCCCTTCAGTGCAGTGATGGGAGTGCGGAGCTCATGTGAGGCATCTGCAATGAACCGTTTTGTGCGTTCCTCGGAGGCACGCTGTTCCGTAAATGCACGCTCGATCTGGTCTGCCATCGTGTCAAACGCCTTCGCGACCACACCGACCTCATCGTTGCGGGGAACGATCTGGCTCCGTGCCTGGAGGTTGCCTCCAGCGAGTTCCAGGGCAGCAGATTTCAGACGCTCAAGCGGGAGAAGGGCCCTGCGTGTCAGGAAAAATCCGAGCACAGTTGCAACGAGGAACCCGACAAGGCCCTCGAGAATGAAGAGGCCTGTCTCCTGCCGGAGCAGATGGTTGATGCTGTCCATCGAAATGCTCATCTCCACAAGTCCACAGGCTGTGGGGAGCTTTGGTGCAATGGGCATGGCAACGACCAGCATCTGGCCTTTCGCAGTGTCGAGCACAAGTGGAGTGGGAGCAGCTCCAGTCTGCGCGCGGAGGAGGTACTTGTCCTGAAGCTGGGGAACCTGCGCTCCAGACGGCTCCACATCGACAACCTGACGGTTCGTGTCATAGACAACAACGCCCACAGTCGACCCTGTCGTATTCGCAATGAACCGTGCGAACGTCGTATCGAGCTGGTCAGCCAGCTGAGGGCGTGAGCACGCATGCTGGATGACATCGGGTGTACCACTTTCCAGATGGAAGAACCGGTCAAGGAGAATGCGGGACTGGTTGACATCCTGGACAAGCACTCGGGACTTCGAGGCAATGAGGTTCTGGCGGAGGATGATGTACTGGGTGGTGTCACTGATGAGCAGCACAAGGAGGAGGATGACAGCGAAGATGATTGGAAGTCTCCACTGGAGGCTTGCCTCGGCACGGAACCGGTCAGATACGTGCTGGTTCACAGGGCCTCCCACTGCGCCGATGGGCTGCTAGGAGACCTCAGAGCTGACCTCCGGTATGGTCGCAAGCCGGTAGCCGACTCCGCGGACAGTCTGTATCCACTCATGGTTGGTGTCTCCGAGCTTCTGGCGCAGATACCGAATATACACCTCAATGTTGTTCTCGTCACCGTAGAACGTGTACCCCCACACCTCATCGAGGATGCGCTGCCGTGGAAGCACCTGGTTCGCGTTGAGTGCGAGAAAGAGAAGCAGGTCAAACTCCCGGACGCTGAGATCGAGGACTGCATTGCGTACTGTTGCTGAGCGGTTTGCCCTGTCAATCCTGAGTGCGCCTACCTCAACAAGGTTTCCCATTTCAGGACTTCTCCTCCTCAGCACTGCCCGTATCCGGGCGAGAAGCTCGCCGAACTCGAACGGCTTCACGAGATAGTCATCCGCTCCAATCTCGAGGCCCGCAATGCGGTCAGTGAGCTCATCCCTGGCACTGAGGATGATGATTCCCCTGGACCGGTCACCAACGAGTTCCCGGCAGAGTTCCCAGCCATCCATCCGTGGCATCATGAGATCCACGATAACGAGATCCGGATGGAAGTCATCAATGACACGAAGTGCCTGTCTGCCATCGCTGGCCGTGCCCACTTCATAGCCTTCCTGCTCAAGACCGAGCCGGATGAACTCAGTAATGCTCTTCTCATCATCGACAACGAGTATGCGAGTCTGCTGCCCCATATTCTGAGTATACGTGCGCCTACCGTCAGATCCGAGATCGATTCCGGCTTTCTCAGGAACTTCTCAACGCGTGGGGCACTTCAGAAGTCCCATCGATCTGGTGTATCGTGGGGGGGAACCGTTCCCACACCCCCGAAGGAGTGCATGATCCCATGGCCAGAACGCTCGCTGAGCAGTCCCAGCCCTCACACCTCCCTCAGAATCTCTCCCTGGCGGAAACCCATGCCCACACGACTGCAAGTGATGGAATGGTATCTGCAACTGAACTCGTGCAGGCTGCTGCTGAGAAGGGGATTCGGGTTCTCTGCATTACAGACCACGACACGCTTGGCATCACAAAGGAGGCAGTGGCACTCGGCAAGAAGCTTGGTGTTGATGTCGTCTCTGGTCAGGAGATCACGACGGTCATGCCACCCGGGATCCACATCATTGGCCTGTTCCTCGAACGGCCAATCCGCATGTGGATGCCTCTTGAGGATACTGTCCAGGCAATACACGACCAGGGTGGGCTTGCCATCGTAGTGCATCCCTTCATGCCTACATGGTTCGCCTCCATCACTCCATCAGGTCTCAGAAAGCTGCTTGCAACGCACCATGTTGATGGCATCGAGCTCCGGCATACTGCTCCAGTCCTTCCTGGAACGTGGGAGAAGCTCGACACATTCTTCGCAGAGCACAGGTCGAAGATCACCTCCTCCCTTGGAGCAAGCGATACCCACTTCGGAAAGCACGATATTGGACGATGGCTTACTGCATTTCCCGGTACGACAGCAGCTGACTTCCGCAAGGCAGTGGAGCAGGGACTCACCACACCCTTCCATGGCGTTGAGCCACCAAAGCCGTCAATGTTTCTCCGTCTTGCCCAGCAGTACCGGTCAATGATCTGGCTCACGAGGCGTCGAAGGCGCGGTGAGGTGGGTCGTGGAGTTGGTCCGAAAGTGGGACGGAGTCTCGCTAACTGAGTCCTGCATCCTGCACTGGCAGCCTTCGGTTCTCAATCACATTCGAGGCGAAAGGGCGCAGGATGGTGAGCATGTCAGCAGCTGCTTCCCCTTCAGGAAGGACAATCCTGCAGCTGTACAGGGTAGTACCGAGAAGGGATGTCTCCTCCACTTCTGCTGAGGCACCAAAGTAGTTCAGCCCACGCAGTAGTGCAAGCCAGGAGGGCTGACCTGTCTTCTGGAGTGCACGGATGAGTGGCCTGTTGAGTGCACCAAGTGCATCGAGCGCCTCAGCTGCATGCTCCTGATGAATTGTCAGGTGAACCCCGCGAGCTGGAGCCCCTCGCAGCGAGCGGTCGTTCGAACCTTGACTCTTCATGACACCACGCTATGCCTCATCAAGAGACAGAACACGGACAATGGAAAGGCTCGGAAGGACAGCAAGCAGAACATGCCCACACTACCTGTGAAGATGGCGTGACCGACTGAGCCTGTGCGGATCGCGATGCAAAGCATGCACCAGAGTCAGGCCAGCATGCTCCCATGCGACATGGAGGAACCCTGGCTGACCCGTCTCACTGGCAGATACGGATGTGAGATGTCGTACACGGACGCCCTGGTTGTAGCAAGGGAAGTCATGGTCTCATTCCGCTTGGCAGTGA
>DAIDIX010000144.1:0-3263 GCA_027451645.1 Candidatus Dormiibacterota bacterium
GTCTTCCTATTCGCATAATCGTGCAACGGCTATTCGCATAACTGTGCAACAGCTATTCGAATTCCGTGGAATGCGCAAATCAAGTTTTGAAAGTGGATTGCCAGGGGTGATCGGTCCATTCATTTTCACCGGGATCTTGAGTTCCATCTTTACTCTGGTTTCACTGTGGAAGTGGCGTGTCTGGTCGAAGAAAGCATCACAGCCCACTGCTGCATGATGTCGTTCAGCCATTCACATGGTGCTCGAGGGAAATGGTCATGGCGGAGGGAGAGGGATTCGAACCCCCGGAGGCTTTCACCTCAACGGTTTTCAAGACCGCCCCGTTCGACCGCTCCGGCATCCCTCCGCATGTCACTACATAGTGTACCCGGGGAAAGGAGTGCGGGGGATCCCTTGTCGCAATGCCGGGACACCCGGATTGGATACTCGATAACGGTTCTGTGTCAGAACGGACTTCTCATATCGATGTACGTGATACTGGAATGGTTACAGGGTGTGCTGGGGTGTTTGGATGAGCGCAGATCCAGGTCAAATAGCAGTCACTCCACAGTCGCTTCTTGCTGCTGCTGCTGAGCTAAGGAGATTCGCTTCCGAACAGCAGGAGATGCATGCAGCGTTCGCAGATGTCGGTAGAGCTCTCGCAAGTGGACTTGCCGAGACTGCAGCAGGCAGTGGAGTCAGCTCATTTGCCTCGAGGTGGAATGAGGCACTGCAGCTCAATGCTGATGGCATGTGTGCACTTGCTGTTGCACTGGAGGAAGCCGCTGCAGCATATCAGGAGACGGAGCGCCATCTGGGGGGTGGGAAGCCAGCATGAATGCATCCGATGTCCACAATCTTCGTCTCCTCGCAGATCTCCGACAGCAGATCGAGGACTGGAAAGCTTCCATGGATCATGAGCCATTCCATCTTGGTGCCATTACGGAAGTCCTCAATGTGCTGAGCAGCATTGTGGATGGCCAGTCGACCCATGCTCATGCAGTTGGTGGAATTGCGCAGGTGATATCAGATTGGAAAGGTACCGCTTCCATAGCTGCCCTGCACCATGTCACAGGGATTGGAGAACGGTGTACAGAGACTTCAGGTGCACTTGGCGCTGCTCTCGGAGCCCTTCATGGAATGCACCAGACCGTTGCCTCGCTTGAGGTGGACAAGAAGCAGATCATAGCCCAATCCCTGAGCCGCCTCGATTCAACATCTCCCACAAGTGATGCAGACATTGCGAGCACCCGACTCTTCATTGAGGACAGTCTTTTCCAGCTCGAGTCGCTCCGTGCACTGCAGCATGCTGAGCTCGCAACGCTCGGGCAGGAACTTGCAGGAGTTGCCATCCGTGCAGACCGTCTTCCTCCTGCACGGGTGGGAAGTGTCGTCAATCCTCACACTGCATTTGAACACCTCATAGCGGAGTTCCATCTCAAGGGTCTCGCACTGCGGGATGTACGGGGATCTCATGCACGTGCAGCAGTCTGGAGCCTCTCCCAGGAGATTGCAGCTCTTGCTGCTCTCGGCTCTGTTCCTGGCGAGAGAGCGTATGCAAAGAAGGAACTTGGCAAGCTCCTCAGGATGCTTGCTCCATACTGGGACAAGAAGCGTGGAGCATATCTTCCGTATCCGATGGGCCGTGGAAAGAATCCGGGTACTGCATTCTACGACGACAATGCCTGGCTTGGCATCGATCTTGTCAATGCGTATTCGATAACAGGCAATCGAAGCCAGCTGCAGCGTGCCAGGGAGATCATGAAGTTCGAGCGGACTGGCTGGGACAGGCATGGTGGGGGGATGTTCTGGAATGATGCACACACGAAGATCAGTGCTGCAGCCTCAGGCGGTGCAGCACAGCTTGCGCTGGAGCTTGCCCACCACACAGGAAACCATGCAGATCTCGCATGGGGAACGCATGCATATGACTGGATCCGGCATCACATGACTGCTCCACACTCTCCGCTCATCGTGGATGGAGGTGACCATCATGTCTGGAGCTACAACCAGGGCCTCATGGTGGGAAATGCTGCTCTCCTGTACCAGATCACTGGAAAGCCCGCATATCTCCATCAGGGAATTCATCTCGCAGATGCAGCACTGCGACACTTTGGCACGTTTGCAGCACAGCCATCGAAGTTCAACGCGATCTTCTTCAAGAACCTTGGGCATCTCAATGCAGTTCTTCCTGCACCAGATCCACGGTACAGTGCTGCCGTAGTGAACTTTGCAGATCTGCGGCAGGGCATGCACTCAGGTTCCCTCATCCAGCAGAGCGGGTTCGTACAGGCACAGGCGTACGCATCGACTCCACTCCATGCATTTGCAGGGAAATGAAGGGGAACTGGTATCAGGAGATATCGAATCCTGCCCGCTTCACTTCTCGTCGGGCAAGCTGCTCCGCTACCCGATTGCGTTCCTTCCGCTGCTGCTCCGCGAGCATCCTGAGTTGGGGCTGGGCTCCTGCTGAAAAGTGCGACAGCAGTGAGCGCTCAAGTGCAGAGCGAGTGAATGTGAATAGTTTCCCGGACTTCGAGGAATGCTCCAGCGTGCCCAGAAGCTCGTTCGCTATTGCAACTGCGTGGTCAAGATCCTTGCCGCATGGGATGCAGCGCACATAGTCTGCCGTACCCCGAATGGTGACTATGCGCTGTGTCTCCTGCACGAGGAGCTCCCCAGTCTCCTCTTTCAGGCGGATGCTCACATGGTGTCCAATCCGGAACGGCTGGGACTCGAGAAGCACATACCCCAGTGAGAATCGCTCTGGGAGATCCTGGCAGAAAACCATTCCACGGAGCTTTTCCTTCCGGCTCGGAAGTTCTGTCCAGTAGGTGTGTCCCATATGCAAGTCCCCCTCCTCGTAGCCTCTCATTCTACTGTACGGGAGAAGAAGGACTGGCTGTCAGGAGTGCATGAAAGCGCTCCTGCGAGGTTGGGGAGAGTGCTATGCAGCCAGATTGGGCCAGAAGGGAAGGCGGGTACACTTGAGACATATTCGCCCATGTCAAGGCAGCACAGTCTGCGAGTGTGAGGTGTCTGATGTGTACATTGCTTCTCGCATGGATGGCAGCCACTGATGCTCCTATTGTCATAGGTGCAAACCGTGATGAATACCGGAAGCGCAGTGCTGAAGCTCCGCGCCTGCTTGTTCATGAACCTGCCATCTACGGTGGAAGGGATGCACTTGCTGGTGGAACCTGGCTTGCAGTGGAGCCGAAAGGAGGGAGGGTTGCTGCAGTCACAAACCGCATCGATCGCGTGAATCCAGGCCACCGCGATCC
>DAIDIX010000144.1:3273-4952 GCA_027451645.1 Candidatus Dormiibacterota bacterium
AACAGACGCTCCCGGGGAGAACTCCCGATACGCGCACTTGAGCTTGCAGATGGAGATGTGAGAGGGTGGCTGGAGGAGCTGAGACCTGAGGAATACAATCCTGTCAACCTGCTCTACCTCTCCTGCGAGCAGGCACTGTGGCTTTCCCTCGACCCAGAGCATGGCAGCCGCGTAACGGACATCTTGCCAGGCATCCATGTCATCACTGTGGGTGATCTTGATGGAACTGTACTCCCCAGGGATGTGCGTGTACAGAAGGTGCTGCAGGACCCAGTAACTGGGCGTAGGGACAGCAAAATCATCCGCGAACAGTTTCATGGGATACTTGCCGACCACCATGTGGAAAGTGCTGTGTGCATTCACGGAGGGGAATACGGGACAGTCTCAAGCTCGTCTGTTGTTGTCGATGAGTCGGGTGAAGTCGACTACTCCCATGCACAGGGCTTTCCATGCACGGCTCCGTGGAACACCGTCATGCATGGGAGTGGTCAGCAAGACCGCTGAGCACATCCAGGAGTGCATCAGCAAGCTTCCGTTTTTCCTGACGAGGAAATGTCCGGGTTTCACCGGAACGGAGGATGAGAGTTCCTTCGTTGTAGTCGCTACCAAAGGCGATATCGCTTCTGCTGATGTCATTGACGAAAATTGCATCGAGCCCCTTTGCTGCCCGCTTCCTTCTCGCTCGATCTATGAGGTCCTCATCCTCAGCAGCAAATCCGAGCGTGACGATGTCTGCTGCCTCGGGAAGTGCTGTGATGTGCGCAACGATGTCGGGATTTGGCGTGAGCTCAATGGTGAGGGATGGCTGTTCTTCCTTCTTGATCTTGTGCTCTGCAACATGAGTGGGCCTGTAGTCAGCGACTGCTGCTGCCATGATGAGAATGGCAGTTCCGGGAAGCTCACGCGTGAGCGCATGCAGCATCTCGTCAGCAGTCGTGGCAGGAATGACCTGCACTCCAGTCACTTCGGCGTGGGATGCAGTGCTGACAAGCACCACGTCAGCACCCCGCTTCGCTGCTGCATCCGCAATGGCGAATCCCATCTTGCCGCTTGAGGAGTTCCCGATGTACCGGACAGGATCAATGGGTTCTCTTGTGCCACCAGCAGAGATGAGGATGCGGAGACCATTGAGATCATGAGTAGTGGTCCAGGCTTCCCTGAGACCCTCGAAGATGCGTGCTGCTGAGGCAAGCCTGCCATACCCCTCATGTCTACTTGCGAGACGTCCACTCTCTGCTGACACAACGTGCATGCCCCGATCGGAGAGTGTTGCAAGGTTGTGCTGCACTGCAGGACTCTCCCACATGGCATCGCTCATGGAGGGGGCAATGACGACGGGAGCACGGGTGGCAAGAATGGTCGAGGTGACAATGTCCGAGGCATCACCGGAAGAGATCCGGGAAATGAGGCTTGCTGTTGCCGGTGCAACAAGAATGAGCTCAGCCCAGTCTCCAAGCCAGATGTGCGGCTCTGCTGGTCCTGACGGAGCAAAGAGATCCGTGAAGACAGGATTTCCTGTCAGTCCGAAGAAGGTGGATGGTCCAACGAAGCGCTGGGCAGATGCAGTCATTGCCACCTGGACTTCCGTGCCTGCAGCAGCCATCTGGGATGCAAGGTCTGCTGCCTTGTACGCAGCTATGCCACCTCCCACACACAGCAGTACATGGCGCTTTCTCAGC
>DAIDIX010000145.1:0-4488 GCA_027451645.1 Candidatus Dormiibacterota bacterium
TCCATGGAGGATGACGTACGTGACTGGACAGGAAGGTCCATCTGCAGAGTGCGTTCTCTGTGATGTCTATGGCCACAGAGATGAAGCTGGCAGCCATGTCGTAGCGGAGGGTGGAACTGCGTTCACGATGCTGAACAAGTTCCCGTACAGCTCTGGACACCTGATGGTTGTTCCCGTCCGCCATGTGCGCTCTCTGCCTGAACTCGAGGATGCGGAACTCCTTGATGCAATGCATGCAGTGACACGGGCAATGGACGTGCTGAGACACGTGTATGGTCCGGAGGGATTCAATGTAGGGGTTAATGATGGAGAAGCTGCTGGAGCGAGCCTTCCCCATGTGCACATTCATGTTGTGCCGAGGTGGTCAGGGGACACAAACTTCATGCCAGTCATCAGCGAGACCAAGGTCATGCCTGAAACGCTAGGTGACACGGCAATGCGGCTCCGTGAGGCATTCGGGAGCAGGTAGCCTGGTGCCTGCGTGCTCGTGCACAGCAGAGCGGTTGCTGTTTCTGGTAATGTCCTATCCATTGTGGGTTCAATAATCAAGAAGCGTCGCAAGAAGATGAGGAAGCATAAGCACAAGAAGATGCTGAAGAAGACGCGTTGGCAGCGACGCGGCTAGACCGGCATCCTTGGAATAGCTTTCCTTATCGCAGTGCAGCAGTTCGCACAGTTTAGGTGCAGGGAACTGAAGAATGGCATACCTCATGGATCGTCAGAAGACGAACCTGTGCGTGAGCTGTTTGCATGGACGACCCATTCACGGAAGACACACCATCTTCCTGCTGTGCGAGAGATCGCTGTCTGATCCCAGCTATCCGAAATACCCGAGACTTCCTGTTCTCGTATGCAAAGGCTACGAGCCAGCAGAAGAACAGCACGGTTCAGCAGAGTAGATTCCACTGCTCAGCATTCTGCAAGCGGGATCACGCATTCAGGGAAACTGAAGCAGCGAATGTGGTGTTGAGAGCAGTTGCCCAGACAATGGTCATGAGCGCACTGGCTCCCGACACGATCATTGCTGGCACGTTGTGTGCAGCTGCCTCACAGACATAGAGCGTGAACACGGAAAGCAGGTTTGCAGAGAGGAGGGCAAGGGAAGCAAAGTGAGACTGATTTCTCGTTGCGAAGTGGATGCTGAGACTTGACAATGCGATTCCACCAATGAGAACCACGGGTATGTATAAGCGAGCTCCGGACCAAATGTGATTGCTTCCGAGTGCAATGAGAAACGACAGCATTGCCAATCCAATCACTGTCTGCGAGATGGCAGCGTTTCGTATTGGCGTATGTGCTGTATATTGCGCTGCACTTTGAAGGTGAAGGAGGGAGTTCCGGATTGTAGTCCAAACCACGGCCTGTCCAGCCAGGAGTACGGGCACCACGTACCACATTGCGTCTTGGCCGTAGTGCAATACCACCAGGACTGCGATGAAATCACACCACAGAGCATATGCACGGCTCAATAGCTGCGCACGACTCTGTTTCTTTACCACAGCGCCATATCCACTTATTTCCAGCGCATAGCTGAGCATTGGTCCAATGAGTAGCATTACTGCAATCTGAAGTATTGTGAACATTGCTTCCTGATCAATTCGGAGATGGGCATTCCCAGCCTAACGTGCGATTCTGCCTTTTATCAATGCAAGAGTGCAAGTGCCAAGAACAGAGAAAGCAATGGGAATGAGCACAATCCAGGCAGGGAAGAGTCCTGTGACAGCACCGGCAATGAAGAGCACAATAAGCATCAAGTCAAGAACTATGGCTTGCCGTACGGAAATCACTTGGCGTTTAGACTTTGAATTGGATTGTGATCCAAGCCTGCGGGTGGCAAATGCACCCACGAATCCCCCGACAATGACAATTGCGGCAATGAGATACAGATAGCCAGTCACAAGGCCATTTTCATCCATTCCCTGCCAATTGTGCGCATTCAGGAGATGCTGCTGTCATGCACAGTGCTCATTTCTCGTCATGGTGAGGCAATATCATGGCAATGAACTGCAGGGGAAGATGGTGGAGCCAGGGAGGATCGAACTCCCGACCTCTTGCATGCCATGCAAGCGCTCTCCCAGCTGAGCTATGACCCCTTGTGCTGCAGATTCCGCGTCAGTCAGGCCAGCAGTACAGTACCTATTGTGCCAGATTCACCTGGCGCATGTTCTGGAGAGGCTCCCGTAGTGCTCTGGGATTTGATTCAATGGGAAATGACGGACTGAAGCGTGTGCGGGGAGAATGAGCTCATGGCACAGAGGGAAATGCAACCGCCTGCCCTGCTCCTTGTGCACGGGGGGGATCCATATCTTGTCATGCAGAGCGAGAAGAGCTGGCTTGCTGCATGGCGGGATCTGGATCCGGAGATGGAAGTCCAGATGTGCCGGCTGCCAATGGATTCAGCAGCTCTGCAGCAGTCTCTCGTGGAGAAGACACTCTTTGGAGAACGGATTGCGCTAGTCATACATGCAGCTGCAGGAAGCACAGGAGCACCAGCAAAAGGGGAAGCCTCTTCGTGGGAAACGCTTGCAGCAGGTGTTGGTTCACGTGATGAAGGACAGCCTTGTGTCATTGCAGTACAGGGAACTGTGAAGGCTGGATCTCCACTGCTCAAGGCTGTGAACGATGCTGGCGGGAAGGTGCAGTACTTCGCTCCCCTGAAAGGGCGGGATATCGAACAGTGGTGCATGCGGGAGGCATCCCTCCGGGGTCTCCAACTCACTCCAGCCATGGTGCATCACATTGCTGTCCAGTGCCGGGGAAATACTGGGCAGATGAGCCAGGAGCTCGAGAAGTGCAGGGCATATGCAGCCACACGCCCCATCACTATGGATGCCCTGCAGTGGCTTGTTGTCGGAAGCGAGGAAGGCTCAGTCTGGAACATCGTTGAGGCTCTCGCCTCCCCGAAACCCGCCCGTGCGCTTTCCGTCTATCAGCAGGTAACTGACGATGGAAGGCCCCCCCAGATGCTCATAGCAGCACTTGGGACTGCACTTCATGATCTGCTTCTCGTAGGTGCAGCTCAACAGGTGTATGGGGGACGGAAGGGTGAGATTGCCCGTCAGTGCAGTATGCCGGACTGGAAAGCTGACAAGGCGCTATCCCAGCTGCAGTTCGTCACAGTGTCACAGCTCAAAACGTGGGTGACAGCCCTTGCAGCACTCGATGCAGGCATCAAGCGGGGAGAGGTGGACGGAGATGAGGGCCTTGAAGCACTTCTCACTGCAATGGTTGCGGAGTGCAGCAGAAATGCTGTACACACAGGTCGCTACCGGAGTTAGACAGTAGAAGTACGAAATTACTTCTTCGCTGCAGACTTTGCAGTGGCTTTCGCCTTGGCAGGAGCCTTCTTCGCCTTGGAAGCAGTGGTCCGAGGAGTGGCTGCTGCAACTGCCTTCTCCGGCTCAGCTTCAATTGCAAGAAGACGCTTGTGCACCTGGGACATGAGGCGGGCCTTCCGGCGGGCTACATTGTTCTTGTGAAGAACACCCTTTTCAGCTGCCTGGTCAAGTGCCTGGACTGCTGTCTGAAGCTCCTTCTCGAGTGATGCAACATCCGTTCCCATGAGGGCACGGCGAGTATGGGTGACCTTGGTGCGAACAGCGGAACGAATCGAACGGTTGCGGATTCTCTTCCGCTCGCTCACTCGAATTTGCTTCTTTGCTGATCGTGAATTTGCCACTGCCCGTTCCTCTTGTTCTCTCAATCTTCCGCAGTCGCCCATGTGGGAATTCAACTGCGATATAACTGTGTCTATATGCCTGATGAGTATACCAACTTGCACCGCAACACTGTAGTGCTGGCCCCGAGAGCGAAAGTGAATCTCGGTCTTGGGGTCCTCGGAAAGGATGCAGGTGGATGGCACATGCTTGACTCCATCATTGCACCGGTATCACTCATGGACCGGATGTCAGTAGCGTTCACTGACACAGACACGTGGAGCATCCAGCTTGTTGGACCGTATGCTGAGGGTGTTCCTGAGAGTGAGGGTAACCTTGTCTACCAGGCATATCGCATTCTTCATGACCGGTATCCCGGCTGGCACGGAGGCTGTGCATGCATCCTTGACAAGCAGATTCCGTACGGTGCGGGCCTGGGAGGAGGGTCATCTGAGCGTTCTATATGACCTCTACACCGTAGAGGATGAGGAAATTGAAACTGGTTTGACTGTTGACGACTTTGTCGATGCAGAACCAGAATCAGCGGGTGACATTACGGGTGTTACCGTCCTCCTCGAACATGAAGGAACGCTACAGCAAGCTACGGTTAAAGGTCGTAAACGGGATCTAGATGGCAACGCTATCACATCCGGTGACTATCTTATCGAGTTCCCTGATGGAACCCAAGAGGCACATCAGTACTCGGTTCTACTCGACGCCATATACTCGCAGTTTGATGAAAACGGAGAAGAATGGTTTACCTTTAAGGACATCATTGCTCATGAGCAACGAGCCCGGGGAGGACGAGGAAAAACCAGAGGATGGTTCTTAC
>DAIDIX010000145.1:4498-4933 GCA_027451645.1 Candidatus Dormiibacterota bacterium
CCCGTATGGAGGTGCCAGGTACGCTAAGGACAACAACCTACTTAATGAGAAAGCCTTCTCATATTGGGCTCGGCATATCCTACGTAAGCGATCTGCTAGCATACGTGCGGCAAAGCGTCGTAAGCTCAACAACAAATACAAATATGGTGTTGAGGTTCCTAAGGACGTGAAACACGCCCTGGAATTGGATAGAAAGAATGGCAACACCTTCTGGCGCGATGCTATCGCTAAGGAAATGGGATCGCTCGAAGCGCTCAAGGTGTTTGAAATACTCGACAGAGGAAAGGGACCACCTAAGGGTTACCAAATGATACCCATGTGGATCATATTCGATGTGAAAATGAATCTCACAAGAAAAGCGAGACTAGTCGCTGGCGGACACGTAACAAAAACCTCAGTACACGACTGCTACTGCAGCGTTGCATCACGACAAAG
>DAIDIX010000146.1 GCA_027451645.1 Candidatus Dormiibacterota bacterium
AGGAGGCGACTGTAGCTGTCGCAACAAGGGACGCTGAAGAAAAAACGAGTGTACAAAAGAGGAAGACTGTCCTGAGAGGGTGACTCCGCAGGAGCTGTCGAACGAGTTGTGAAGTGAGATGGATCATGGGAGGTTTCGAATGGTTGCGGAGTGGTGCTGTGCTGGTCAAAGGTTGTGGGCTGCGAGATGACGGACCAGTGCGTCAGTGCTCGGAGGACTCTTTGGCTGGACATCCCGGTCGCGAAGATGCAGCTCGGAAATGATGCTGCCATCCCTCATGACGAGCACGCGATTCGCATACGCAGCAACATGGGCAGCATGGGTTACGACGACGACTGTCTGTCCTGCCTCATGCTGCAGTCGCGTGAGTAGTGTCATGACATCATGCGTGGTTGACCAGTCAAGATTGCCTGTAGGCTCATCCGCGAAGAGCAGCAGTGGTGCAGTGGAAAGGGCTCGCGCTATTGCCACGCGCTGCTGTTCACCGGTTGAGATCTCCTGGGGACCATGACCTTGCAGACCATGAAGGCCAAGCTGCTCCATGAGCGCTGTAACACGGTCATGTATGAGCTCCGGAGGAACCACGGATGGAGATGACTTGGGGTTCTCCCGGGTGTGGATCTGAAGTGGAAGTGCGATGTTTTCTGCTGCTGTGAGACTCGGCAGCAGATTGAAGCTCTGGAAAACAAACCCGATGTTTGCATGGCGAAAGGCAGCTCTCCGGGCCTCAGGGAGTGCGAAGAGGGAAGTGCCATTAATGCGAACTTCACCGGAATCAGGCTCAAGGAGCCCCGAGAGGAGGTAGAGGAGAGTGCTCTTTCCTGCACCGCTTGGTCCCATGATGGCAACGAACTCTCCCTGAGATACAGCAAGGCTGCAGTCGCTGACAATTGAGCGTGGTGGTACTGCGACAGTGTCCTGCTTGAGAAGTCCTGAAGCAGTGAGGAGAAACTCCTGGTCTTGGGATGGGGAGACAGTCACAATATGGTTAACTATACCGCCACTTAGGAAGCGAGATAGTTTGCTATGACCCCTTGAATGGTTCCGGAGAGGAGGTCAACAGACTCCTGTGGAGTCGGCAGAAGGATGAGAACCGTTCCTGGGCTTGGAACTACTGCACTTGGAGTCGTGCCTGCTGATGGGGCAATGACGACAGTCACGGGCGGAATGAGCTTCACTGTGGTAGTCGGCGGCGGAGTTGCTGTGGTGTGATGCGTAGTCGAAGGTACAGGTGTTGGCTGTGTGACATGCGTCACAGGGGGAGGAGTTGATGGTGGAGGTGTTGATGGAGGGGGCGTGGATGGTGGCGGGGCCTGAACGTTCGCAAACTCCACTGCAAACATCCAGGCAGAGTAGTACGTGGCACCTCCACTGTATGTCCAGGTTGAAGATCCGCTTGATTCAGCAGTCCCAACACCAATCTGGTTGTAGCTGCCCATGATGTTCGCATAGTGCTCTGGACTGTTCATGAACTGCTGGTTGATGTATGTGGCAGCTGCAGATGGCGAGTAGGAGGGATTCGGTCCAGAGGTGAAACCGACAAAGCCGATATTCTCTCCTGCACCGAGATTCGTATTTATGCCAGATTCCTGCATGATGACGAACACGTACTGGTTGCAGGGAGGTATCGGGTGGGAGAAGTACTCACGCTGGATCATGTCTGCAGCACGTCCATTCACCGTGATTCCGCAGATGGCGTGCGGCACATCGCCACCTATTCCATCAAGGGTGGCATTCTCTGCGAGTGCAGGCTTTCCGTTTGACGTACGGTCCTGGTTCGTAAGACTGATGAGAATGCTTGATGCTGACGGCTGCATTGTATATGGAGAGGCGTGCGCTGTTTGTGAAGGTATGGAGACAAGGACTGTGGCTCCGGCTGCAAGCAGTACTCCTGCGAGAACGGACCACCTTCCAAGTCGGGAGCGATGCAGTGGCCTATTCAGGGGAAGATTCTCAGACACGATTGCACTCCGTACAGCGTGGTGTGTGCGCAGTACGGTGTTCCACAGCTGGTCTCTGTCATCGGGAAGAGGTTCTTCCGATGCGCTGGAATAGCGGGTGTCGTTCATGCTGCCTTGCCTGTTTCCCCTCTGGGTCCGTACCTGTAGTATTGCAGCCTTTTTGTATTCGAACAACTCGCAGACGGAACAGTATTGGTCACGTTACGTGAAATTGACACAGCTGTTGCGCAATGGCTATGGCGCTCAGGTCAGCTGCGATGTAGGCTCGTAAGAGAAGTAAACGGGAGGTTGTCCGTGTCCCTTTTGGATAGAGTTCAGCAAAAGTCGCAGCAGGCTGCCGGTCAGCAGGGCGCAAACCCTGGTGCTCCTGGTGTGCCACCTTCTGCACCTCCTGCTGCGCCTCCAGTGCCTCCTCCCACGCCTGCACTTCCTCCGCAACAGCAGATGCCGCCAGCTCCTGGCGGAGCGGGCCTTCTCAGCAGAACTCAGCCGCAGCAGGCTCCAGTCCAGCAGACAGCACTTGCTGCTCCACCAGAAACTCCTTCACTTCCTCCTCAGCCTTCACCTGCACCTCAGGATGAGGAGGACGTGGCAGGTGGGGCGGGATGGGGTGTGCGGAAGGCTCCAGCCGATGGAGGTGAAGCACCGGCACAACAGCCGCAGACACGACAGACTCTGCTCAGCAGAACGGGCGGAATCTCCACAGTCACCCAGAGGCAGAATGCTGCAGGAGCGTCATTCCAGAACCTCAGGCAGCTAGTCAAACAGCGACTGGTTGGTGAAATGGCAGAGGAAGAGGATATTGCACTTCCCCCACATGTCATTCGGCAGAGGATCGAGGAACTCGTTGGAGAGATCTCTGCGGAACTGAATCTCAATCTCACAAGAGTCGACCGTCAGCGTGCAGTGGAAAGCATTGTCCAGGATGTCATCGGTTTCGGACCTCTCGACAGTCTCATTGCTGATCCAAACATTTCAGAGATCATGATCAATGGTCCCAGCCAGATCTACATTGAGCATGCGGGCAAGCTCGTCCTCTCCGAGGTGCAGTTTGAAAGCAGCGAGCAGCTCATGCAGGTGATCGACAAGATTGTCAGCAGCATTGGACGCCGTATTGACGAGTCTTCACCAATGGTCGATGCCCGACTCAAGGATGGCTCCCGTGTAAATGTCATCATTCCTCCGCTCGCTCTCTGTGGTCCAACGATGACCATCCGAAAATTTGCGAAAGAACGCTATCAGACAAACGATCTCATCCGTTTCGGCTCCGTCACTGATGATATGCTCACCTTCCTTCGTGCCTGTGTACGTGGTCACCTCAACATGATTGTCAGCGGTGGAACTGGCTCAGGTAAGACGACTACGCTCAACATCCTCAGCGCCTTCATTCCTGATACAGAGCGCATTGTCACCATCGAGGATGCTGCAGAGCTGCAGCTTCAGCAGGATCATGTCATCACTCTGGAATCGAGGCCAGCAAACGTTGAGGGAAAGGGGAGAATTGCCATCCGCGATCTCCTCATGAACGCACTGCGCATGCGGCCTGACCGGATCGTCGTTGGTGAGTGCCGAGGTGGAGAAGCTCTCGACATGCTTCAGGCGATGAACACAGGACATGATGGGTCGATGACAACTATCCACGCAAACAACCCCCATGACTGCATTGCACGTCTTGAGACCCTCGTACTCATGGCAGGTGCAGAACTTCCTGCCCGTGCAATTCGCGAGCAGATCGGTTCAGCTGTGCATCTCATCACGCAGCAGTCACGTCTCAGGGATGGAACTCGTAAGATGACCAGCATCACTGAGGTACTGGGCAAGGTTGGTGATACTGTGAAAACCCAGGAAATCTTCACCTTCAAGCAGACAGGCATCGGTGAGGATGGAAAGGTTCTCGGGTATTTCACTCCTACTGGCAACATTCCACGCATTCTCAGGAAGCTCCGTGCAGAGGGTGAAGACGTTCCAGAGGAGATTTTTGACCCTTCCCGAGTCTCAAAACTTGCCTCCTAGGAAAGTAGGCGTGAAGGCCCAGTGTCTTGTGGCAGCATCACGGTGATGTGTTCGCATACCATGGAATGAGGCGAACCGTAAGTCGCTTCGGTACGATGTTCCCGTAGGTGCGCGGATGGCGGAACTGGTAGACGCGCGAGACTTAGGATCTCGTGGGGCAACTCGTCCGAGTTCGACTCTCGGTCCGCGCAGGTACACTTCTGCACATCGTGTCACATGGGTGCAGCAATAGGCAGAACACGGTGCGGCATACTGCCGCATCGAAATACTTGTGGGGAAGGTCATGGAAACAGCAGAGCATGAGGCAACCAGTGAAGACGTCCAGATTGAACAGCTTCCCGGATCGAAGGTTCGGCTGAGTGTTCATGTCGGTTCAGCTGAGGTGGCACATGCACTGGACCATGCGACTCGTGCCATCTCCAGGAAAGTCAAGATCCCAGGTTTCCGTCCAGGCAAGGCGCCAGCACCTGTAGTCGAGCGTCATGTTGGCTGGGAAACCATACGGAGTGAAGCTGTCGACCATCTCCTGAATGATGTCTATGTCAGGGTTGTGGCTGAGCAGCAGATTGTGCCTGTCGGAGATCCTACAGTGGAGTCCGTGGGAACATTGGAGAAGAACCAGGAGCTTGATGTCGTTCTTGTCGTTGCAGTACGCCCGGAAGTGATGGTTGATGGATACCAAACCATCCGTGTGGATGCTCCATCTGATGAGGTTACGGACGAAGAAGTTGACAGGGCTCTTGAGGATGTGCGGTCCCGCTTTGCAGAGACGACTGATGTCGAGCGACCAGCGCAGGCTGGAGATGTCGTTGTCGTGAAGGCAGTCATGAAGCGTGGCGATGAGATTGTTGGGGGCAGTGAGGATCAGGAGCAGGAAATGCTCCTGGACAGGGAGCGTCTTCTTGATGGAATGGTCGATGGAATCGTTGGACTTAAGGTAGGCGAGA
>DAIDIX010000147.1 GCA_027451645.1 Candidatus Dormiibacterota bacterium
ACCGCTCCCACGGTTCGACCGACGACGAGAACGCCGCACAGTCCGCGCAGCTCGAGCGGGCCTTCGGCCAGTTCCTCCGCTACGGCATCGAGGACCTCGCACCCGAAGACCGGAAGCTCATCCGTTTCCTCATCTGTGCCACGCTGCTCCTCATCTGTGGATACGGCTCCCTTGAGGCTGGTATACCACTGTACGTAACCCAGGTCCTCCATCACCCTGTGCGCACAGTCGGCATCCTTTTCTTCTTCAACACGACCACAATCATCATTGCCCAGATATTCGTTCTTGGAAAGATTCAGGGAAAAAGCCGCTCCCTGCTCCTTGGGGCAGTGGGTCTGTTCTGGGGAGTCTCATGGTTTCTTGCCACAGCATCCGTACTCTTCAGTGCAATTGGTGCCACAGCATGCCTCTGTGTGGGACAGATTGTCTTCGCACTTGGAGAGACCGTCTGGTCCCCAGTCGGTCCTGCACTTGTCAATGACCTTGCAACTGAAGAACTTCGTGGAAGGTACAATTCCGTCTCTACCCTGATATTTGGACTCGGAGGCATGGTGGGACCACTCATAGCAACGCTCTTCATCCAGGCCCATCTTGGTGTCCTCTGGTCCGTGACTGTAGGTGCTGGTGCAATTGCAGGTGGTGCATTTGCCACCACACTGCGAAAAGCGCTGACACCCCAGCAGGACGGCATTGCAGGAGATGAGGATGCTCCACTGCCAGGGCTTCTTCCTCCTCCACAGGTTCTCGACTAGCCCCCCAGCGAAGCAGATGGAAGGAGCAGCTGCGCACTGCCCTGTACTGCATGGAAGGGAAAGCTACTTCAGCTTTCCGGGCATGGTTTCCCCTTCGCCAGGATCCGCGGGCCTAGAACTCCACTGAGCGGCCAGCATTCATCCCACGCTCGTGCTGCGAGCGTGTACGATCCCTGAGGGATGGCGTCCCGACATATCGTGCCCTTCCCAGGCGCTCTGTACGAAGCTCATGCGACTTCAGGTCGCTTCCACGCTCACTGTCGACAGCGCATTCACGTCCCTCCGGACTCTGAACTGGAGAAGTCGTCGCTGCTCGCCTCACTTCGTTCCGCCTATTGATCCATTTCGCATTGCGGTAGCCTCCGAGGAGAAACGCTCCACCAATACACGGAATGCTGACGTACGCAGCTGCAGCTATGCCAGCAAGGCTGACACAGCTTGCAACGAGAACGCCTCCAAGGAGGATCCACTGCGCTACGTTTGATGCCACGCCTGCCCGCCGTGTCACACGCTCAGGAAGACGGGCATGGAGTGCTGAACCAGCACGCACAATGCCCCGTGAAAGCTGTGGACTGAGCATGAACGCACCTGCAAATGCAGCGTACACAGCAAAGGTACCCAAGGGGATGAATGCAAATGCAGGAACTGTAGCAAGCATGACTGCTTGCACATTCCTGTTTCTCCAGAACTGCGCTATACGCGACCTCACACCATCCATGTCTCCCCTCCCTGTACTGATCGAGACGATGATAGCAGGTACCTCCATGCAGTTGTGTCCTGTCCATCCGTTTGGACACATCAGCCAGGCACTCCGATACGATGGAGTCGAAAGGACACTTCGCAGCTGGGCAGGACCATGGATCATCTTCTTGAAATCAGCAACCTGA
The DNA here is from genome assembly GCA_027451645.1 of Candidatus Dormiibacterota bacterium. Classification (GTDB taxonomy): domain Bacteria; phylum Chloroflexota; class Dormibacteria; order Aeolococcales; family Aeolococcaceae; genus JAJZLL01. The sequence continues at coordinate 1,640 of DAIDIX010000147.1, forward strand.
CACGGAGATTCGGTGCAGTAAAGGCACTTGATGGGCTGAGTTTCCGTATTCCTGCTGGCCAGGTAGTGGGCTTTCTTGGCCCAAATGGTGCTGGAAAGACCACAACCATGCGGGCAATCTTTGGCCTGACAGATCTCGAGGGCGGTTCAATCCTGTGGGACGGAGTTCCGGTTGGTCCTGCACAGCGACGCACATTTGGGTACATGCCTGAGGAGCGTGGACTCTATCCCTCCATGCATGTTGCTGAGCAGCTCACCTACCTTGCACGCCTCCATGGCCTCAGCGCATCCGATGCAGCTGCTGCAACATCCCTCTGGCTTGAGCATCTCGACATAGCTGACAGGGCTGACAGCAAGGTGGAATCCCTCTCCCATGGCAATCAGCAGCGGGTACAGCTTGCTGCTGCACTTGTTCACAATCCGGATGTTCTCATTCTTGATGAGCCACTTGCAGGTCTTGATCCAGCAGGTATCGACATCATCGGCAACGTCCTTGTTGAACAGGCGCATTCGGGACGGTGCGTGCTCTTCTCCAGCCACCAGCTGGATCTCGTAGAGGATCTGTGCGAGTCAGTTGCCATCATTGACCATGGCCATCTTGTTGCGAGCGGAACAGTGGATGAACTCGCAACACAGGGATCCCGGCGAATGGCAGTCCGCATTGAAGGAGTTCGTGATGGTGAGTGGGCTCGCACCCTGCCTGGAGTTTCCATCTCACAGGTATCTGGAGGGGAAGTCAGGCTCAGCGTGCCAGAGAATGTGGACAGTGATGCTGTTCTCGATGCAGCACGGTCCAGAGGCCGTGTTGTGAAGTTCGATTTCGAACGGAGAAAACTCTCCGAGGTCTTTCGTGAGGCTGTGCAGCCATGAAGCTTCTCATCATAGCTGGTGCATTCATCCTCATCACAGTTCTCCGACTCATCATCTCCCGTTCCAGGAATGCTGGCAGGCCAAGGAATCCACTGAGTGCACTCGGGAACCTCAAGCTCTTTGGCGATATCGGCCTCATTGCAGGCAGGGAGATCCGCGAACGGTTCAGGAGCCGCATGTTCCGCCTCATCTCCGCACTGCTTGTCGTTCTCGTATGCGCAGCAGTCATTCTTCCCGGTACCCAGAGCCAATCCACATCGGAACGGGTGGGCGTTGTTGCCGGCTCACCCACCCTTGCCACTGAGCTTCAGGCAGTAGCCAGGCACCTCCATCTCACAGTCACCATCCATAGTGAAGCCGACATGGCCCAGGCGCGCGAAGATCTTGCATCTGGGAAGATCGATCTCGTTCTCGAAGGCACTTCACGCATTATTGTGAGGTCAGCACTCTCTGCAACGGACACCTCCCCTGCTGCAGCATTTGTGCGCGACATCGCAACCCTCCTCGGAGAGCAGCACGCCTATGCTGCAGCTCATCTCACTCCTGACCAGATGCATGCCCTTGCCCAGGCAACGCCCCTTCCCATCACAAGCCTCACCACAAAGAAAGGGATAACTACAACCGGAGAGGCAACAGCCCTCATTGGCGTAGTACTCATATTCATCGTGCTCGGTCAATACCTCTCATGGACTCTCATGGGAGTGATGGAAGAGAAATCGAGCCGTGTCGTAGAAGTCCTCCTCGCCACAGTCAGGCCACTCCAGCTGCTTGCAGGAAAGGTCATCGGGATCGGTTTCGTAGCACTCACGCAGGCACTCTCGCTTGTGGTGGTGGCCCTCGCAGTCAGTGCACTCACGGGTTCAAAGGTGCTCAGTGGCAGTGCACCCGTTGTGATTCTTGTGACGCTTCTCTGGCTCATACTCGGCTATGCATTCTACAGCTGGGTGTATGCTGCAGCAGGGTCACTTGCGGAACGGCAGGATCAGGTGCAGAGTCTCGTTCTTCCCCTTAGTGCACCGCTCATCTTCGGCTACATTGTCTCTCTTGTCGGAGTGAGCACAGGCTCTCCTTCGCTTCTTGTCACCATCCTTGCCTACATTCCGCCAACTGCACCTTTCGCCATGACAACACTTGTGGGATTCGGAGAGGTGACATGGTGGCAGGTACTCATCTCTGTCATTCTCTCTCTCATCTCGACTGTACTTGTCGCAATCCTTGCTGCACGCATCTACCGGGCTGCAGTACTACGGACTGGAGGCAGGGTTCGTCTCAGAAGCCTGAGGATCCGGGCCCCTCACTGATCCTGGATTCGCACGAACGGCTACAGATCGAGCATCTCACCAATTGCAGTGCGATGACGGGGTTGGAGCGCTGCCTTCCGACGCTGCTCCATGTCACTTTGAGCAGCAAGCCGGAACATCTCCCCCCAGGGAATCTTCACCTGCTTCTGCTGCAGCGCCTTCATCCGATTCGCAATAGACTCTGCACGCTGAGTGAGATCAAATTGTTCAAGCTCCTCACTCTTTACATAGGTACTGCCACTCCGCACAGATCCAAGTGAACTGAGCCACAAGGTTCGGCTTGGTGACGTGCAGCTGAGGAGAACGTCATGTCCAAGGTCGAACCAGCGACCTAGGAGCTCCTGCTCCCGTTCGGGCAGTCTGCTGAAAATTGCAGCATCGCGCTGCACCCGTACATACATCTGAGTTGTCTGCTGGATGGGATCGGGGAACTTCGGTGTTTCACCACGCCTGACGACAACCCGCCGTGTACCCGAAGTAAAAGACAGGACTCCCGTCATCTCGCATACAGGTTGGGCTTTGCTGTCAAAGGGCGCCCTCCCAACTAGATGAGACTCTGCAAGAGTGAGGAGTGCATCGCACACATCAAGTACATCCGTAAGGTGTGCCTTGCGCTCTGCTTCACGACGGTTCCGAAACGGATGCAAGCGGCTTCCCATGGCTCCCTCCCATCGCAGTGCAAGGAGCACTGCAGTGCTTTTCTGTCATCGTATCGCAGTTGACCTGTTGTCTATGGTCAGATGCACTCCACAATGGGCCTGCTTCGTACTGGACCTGTACCATACAGTAAATGAGCCCCGGATGACCTTCTCGGGCTCGCCGTCTTCGGCATCGGCGTTCTTGTAGACCATGGGGGCGAGAATCCAGATGGCCTTCTCTCCCTTGCGGACGAAGCGGTTCATCTTCCGCCAGGCGTTGAAGCCTGCCACCTGGCTTGCCTCGTGGCACTGGGCAGCAATGAGGAGCACGTTGTTGAAGCTGTAGCGGTGGAACCGGCTCTGGAAGTCGAGGTAGTGCTGCCACTCCTCGGACGACGTGAGGTTGCTGATCCCCTCTGCCAGCTTCAGATCGG